>JBHJJJ010000325.1:0-9366 GCA_050042755.1 Rivularia sp. (in: cyanobacteria) | reverse complement strand
TGAGTAATGAGTAATGAGTAATGAGTAATGAGTAATGAGTAATGAGTAATGAGTAATGAGTAATGAGTAATGAGTAATGAGTAATGAGTAATGAGTAATGAGTAATGAGTAATGAGTAATGAGTTAGGAGCTCGCGGAGTTAGGAGTAATGAATAAAGTCCGAAGTATGGTATAATATCTGGTCTTTAAAAGACAATAGAAACCTGCATTCATTACTTGAATCCTCTACCATGAAATGGACGGTGTACCTAAATACTTATTACTTATTACTCATTACTTATTACTTATATATAGGTTGGAATTTGATTAACTTATGCAGTTTGGTTATAAAAATTGGAAAATATTTAAAATCGATAATTGTTCATTGATCATTGATAATTGTTCGTGATGGACTTTTTGGTTATAAAAATTGGAAAATATTAAAAATCGATAATTGATAATTGATAATTGATAATTGATTATGATGCACGGTTTCATTCCGACCAATAGATTTTTCCCCTACCTAACTTGGAACGATGTGGAAGCAATACCGGATAAGCAAAACACTGTTATTATCCAACCAGTAGGTGCGATCGAACAACATGGAGCGCATTTACCGTTAATTGTAGATGCTGCCATTGGTATGGGAGTATTAGGTAAAGCCTTAGAAAAACTCGATGCTAATATTCCAGCATTTGCTCTACCGATGTTATATTACGGTAAATCCAACGAACACTGGCACTTTCCCGGTACAGTTACCCTAACCACCGAAACCCTCAGCGCTACACTTATGGAAGTAGGAGAAAGCATGTATCGTGCGGGTTTGAGAAAACTTGTATTAATGAATTCTCATGGCGGGCAACCCCAAATCATGCAAATGGTTGCGCGGGATTTACATGTCAAATATGACGATTTTATGGTGTTTCCGTTATTTACCTGGCGAGCGCCAAATATTACTAAAGAATTACTTACACCCAAAGAAGCACAACAAGGAATGCATGCAGGAGATGCCGAAACTAGCATTATGTTGGCGCTCTTACCCGAACAAGTCAAGATGGACAAAGCTGTGGCAGAATATCCTCCAGAAATACCCAATACAAGTTTACTGACTCCAGAAGGAAGATTACCCTTTGCTTGGACAACCAAAGATGTTAGTAAAAGCGGTGTAATTGGTGATGCGACTACAGCAACCCTGGAAAAAGGCGAACAGATATTAGCATCTGTATCTGACGGTTGGGTAAAAGTAATTAAAGAGATTTATGCATTTCAACAACCGCAAGTGTAAGTTTTGTGGTTAGAGACGCGATATAATGCCCTTCGTGGAAAGAAAAAAATATTTTCCACAATATGAAAAAATATTTTGCTTGTAGTTGCGCTTTAGCGCTAAAGTCGATATTTAGAGCGCTAAAGCGCAACTACGAGCTATGGAATAAATCTTATAACGAATATCATATAACTGATAACTGAAATGACCCAAGTCTTTTGATATTGATGCATTATTGCGATCGCTAACTGGGATTGAGATAATTACCGGATCTTCCCAAGTTAGTAGGGAATAGGGAATAGTTAGTAGGTTGGGTTAGACACAACAATCAATTTGACTTTTAACCAGAATCTTTTAAATCGTGTCGTAACCCAACATCTGATCTGCTTATCCCTATGGGGTAATCTTGGGTTACGGCGCTATATGAATTTCGCTACCTTCGCATAATTATTACAAATGCGCCGCGAGCCCAACAAAGCTGTATGTTAACTTACATTTCGATAATTCAAATTTTTTTACCTTGAAGAGGTTATATGATGTCCGCTTAAATAGTTGTCATTATTCACTGCGCGATAGCGAAGTGAAGTAATCCCAAAGTCTTGCGTTCGCGAAGCGTGCCCGAAGGGCTTATGCGTCGTTCCACTCGCAATGACATATCGTAACTGATTTACCGGACATGATATTACCGATTTGGACTTCGTGCGCTCTCTGCGGCAGTTGCTTTTGTACGATCCAGATCAGATTATGACATTGTATGTCACGCCGCACCGATGGACTGGATATTATACTGTTGCAGCCAAACGACGCGTTATCCAACTCGATCAACGTCTATGGGATTATAAACATCAAGTATTAGAGACAGTTAATATGCCACCTTGGCGTATTTTTCTGTGGGTGAAATTCATCGAAATAGTATTGCAAGCTCGCCCTCAAGCATTATGGCGCTCTTTTTTTCAACCAGATAGTGCTGCTCGACACGGAATGAATTGGTTTACCCGTATGGGAAAGCGGGTATTGCTACATGAATGGTGGAACTTTTTGTTTTGCGATACACCTTTGGTGTCACGCTTTGCGTATCGCCGAATTAAAAATGGACCTACGCTTGAGCAATTTTGGGGATCGCCACAGGAAAATCAAGAGATTCCGTTACGTATCCTGCCTCAGCGTAAACCCGCAAAGGCTAAGGTAAAGGTAGATTAATTTAAACAATAAAACTTAATATGAGAACTAGGGTGTGTTTTCCTGCCCCGCCGTCACCCTATAAGGGTGCGGCTATAGGTACAAAGCCCTTAAAGGGCTATAAAAACCTGAGTTTTTTAGCCCTTGAAGGGCTTTGTAATTGTAGCTCCAGGCTTTAGCCTGAGAGCGGTTAGGGTTTGAAAACAGGAGACGATATAACCCAACACCTCATCTGTCTGTCTGGATTAATGTTGGCTTACGGCGCGATATGAATTTCGCGATTGAGAATAATTATTACAAATGCGCCGCGAGCCCAACCTACTGTCTTGAATTTTTTCAACAATCAAACCTAAGTGCTGCAAGCTATCTATGGATATTTTTATTACAATAAATATTTGTTGTTAAATGTATTCTTAAATATGGCTAAATTTCCAAGTTATAAAGGAGCAACTTTTGGACAATCCGAAGTCGAATCGTACTTGGAAGACATTGCATCAAATGGCTGGCAAGTGTATGTTGATGATAGACCAAGTTCTTATGTCATAGTGGTAGACGATGAAAAGCAAATAAAAATCTGGTTTCTTAGTAACGATAGAGAATGGATTGTTCAAGCTTTTGACCAAGGAGACTGCAAATTCATTAAAAGGGCTACAAGTTTTCAGTCATTTAAGAAGCTGATTGCAAATGCTATGCAAAGTCTTGGACAAGTACTTGATTCAGGGCCAAAAACTATACGTCTTTATGAGCAATCACCCGTTTCTAACCGAAGCGGATTAGTAAGCCTTACAAAGGGTGCTACAGTTGAGTGTATATTTGACCCGTATTTTGACGATAAAGCTGTTGATTCTTTGAGGATTCTTGTTAATCTAGGTTTAAAACTTGTTTCACAAGTTAAGATTTTAACTACTGAAAAGGTTCAAAAGCGTATTTCTAAACAGTTGATTACCGAATTTGAGACAGAATACAATTATAAACTCAATGTTCGTCTCTGTATTTCAGACAAAGAACATCGTCGCTTTCTACTGCTTTCAAGTGGAGAAACTCTTATATTAGGATGCAGCCTAAATTCGTTGAACAAAAATGAAGCAGCACATCTAGAAAACTCACAAGTTGATAGCAACTTTTTTAATGAACAATGGGGACAGTCTAACCCACTTTAGAAATTTCAATCCACTAAATATTTTTCGTTAATTAATTTCAGGACTTACACAATTGTCACAAGCTTTTATGTTGGTGCGTGACTATGGGGCTATCAGCGCTGGGAAGTTAACGATTGTTGTTGCTCCAAACAATATAAGTGATAACCCACGATGATATAAGCCTGTGCTGAGTGAACGAGTAATAATTAATAATTAATAATCAATACACACCCATGCATCCAGGCAAGTGATAATTGTTAATTGTTAATTGATGACTGATAACCGAATGCCTACCCTAACAACCCCACCTGCTCTACCAGAAACTATTGATGGCTTACCAAATATCTCTGGCTCGGAAAAACAGGTTTTAGAAGTTGTAAACCAAAACTCACCCGTTTTCCTACCTACAACAAATCTTCGCTTATCAGATATCACCGCGACTTTCGCCGTAGCACTCCACATGCACCAACCGACAATCCCCGCAGGTGCCAATGGCGATTTGATTAGTCATCTGCAGTATATGTTTGAACACCAAGGTGAAGGTGACAATCATAATGCTGGCCCTTTTGCTAATTGCTATAGTCGCATGGGAGATATTATTCCCGAATTAGTCTCTCAAGGTTGCAATCCTCGGGTGATGTTGGATTACTCTGGTAATCTTTTGTGGGGATTTCAACAGATGGGGCGCAGAGATATTATAGATAATCTCAAACGTATCACCTGCGATTCTACATATCAACCTTATGTGGAATGGTTGGGTACTATGTGGGGACATGCTGTGGTTCCTTCTACACCGATACCGGATATCAAATTACATATACTTGCATGGCAACATTATTTTGCAGCAATGTTTGGTTGGGATGCATTGGCACGAGTAAAGGGTTTTTCTCCCCCTGAAATGCACCTCCCCAACCATCCTGATACTTTGTATGAATATGTCAAAGCCCTCAAAGAATGCGGTTATCGCTGGTTGATGGTGCAAGAAGATTCAGTACAGACGCTTAATGGTGAAGGATTAAAAAATAAACATACACCGCATCGGCGTGTGGCTTGAAATTCTCAAGGTGAAACCGTAAGCATTACCGCTTTGATTAAAACTCAAGGCTCCGATACAAAATTAGTTGCTCAAATGCAACCTTATTACGAAGCGAAATCTCTAAATCCACAAGAGAAGTTTCCACCAATAGTGACTCAAATTGGTGACGGTGAAAACGGTGGAGTGATGATGAACGAATTTCCTCCCGGATACAAACAAGCTTGGCATGATATGCGCCAAAACGGCGGAGGAAAAACAGGAGTAGTCGGGGTTAACGGAACCGAATATTTAGAATTAATTGAAAATGCTGGTGCAAAACCTGAAGATTATCCCACTTGTCAACCGGTGGGACAACATTTAATTTGGGAACGAGTATCGGATTCTCAAACTGTAGAGAAAGTTATAGAACAATTGAAACAAGAAAATCCCAACTTTCATATGGATGGTGCTTCTTGGACAAATAATATTAGTTGGGTAAAAGGATATGAAAACGTATTGAATCCCATGAATCAGCTTAGTAGTTTGTTTCACCAGAAATTTGATTCATTATTGCAAGCTGACTCAACAGAATCAGTTACTCAACAAACCGAATATCGCAACGCTTTATTGCATAATTTCTTATTACAAACAAGTTGTTTTCGTTATTGGGGACAAGGTACTTGGACTGATTATGCCCGGGAAATTTATCAACGGGGAGAAAGAACAGTGAGCATTTAGGAGTTAGGAGTTAGGCGTTAGGAGTTAGGAGTTAGGAGTTTAAAACTCTTACCTCTTACCCCTTAACCAATGCCTAATACTTAATTTAAACTAAAGGTAAAAGAATCTCAAATTTAGTACCATTTTCGAGTTGAGAATAAAAATTTAATTTACCACCATGTCTTGCTGTAATAATTCGATAGCTTACAGCTAAACTAGTTTCCTTATCAGCCCTTTTATTTACAGAAAAAGATTCTTTAATTTGCTGTTGAAACTCGGGAGACATTCCCGGGCCATTATCTGTAATACAAATTGATACCCAGCGAGAATCGGGTGCATCTTTTATTGTTGATTCCTTAGAAATTACATCTGTCGCTATTTCAATTTGAGGTTTTTTAGAAGGGTTGTGAGATGATTCTATTTCAAATTTCTGCCGAACAGCTTCATCAAGTAAAATATCTACTGCCCTGCTCAAAATATTCATAAATACTTGATTTAACTGTCCGATAAAACAATATGTCGGAGGAAGATGACCGAAGTTTTTTACTATATCAATTTCTCCTTTTAAACGACTGCTAATCAGTAAGATAATACTATCTAAATGAGCATGCAAATCTACAGGCTTTGGATAAATAGCATCAATATGGCAAAAGTTCTGTAATCCAGAAACTAATTTTTTTAATCTTTCTGCACCAGAACGAATACTTGTAATTGCTTGTGATAAATCTGATTCTAAAAAATCGAATTCGATATCTTGTTTTAAATATAAAACCTCTTCAGGAACTGATGATAAATTTTGTTCATAAACTTCTATCAACTGAAGTAAATCTTTGCTGTAATTAGAAACGTGAGTTAAATTACCCCAAATAAAATTTACGGGATCTAAAAGCTCGTGAGCTACCCCATCTACCAAACGCCCCAGACTAGCCATTTTATCATTTTGAATAATTTGAGCTTGGCTACGTTCGTATCTTACCTGAGTTTCGATTCCGCGAATTTGCCAAGAAGCAATATTCAACTCCTGCATATCCAGCAATCTGTACTCATCATTCCCCTGAGTTTTCACCACTATAGGCTCTGACAAAAATTCTGGCGATCGCCGTAAAGCGAATTGCATTGCACTCAATATTGGTGTACCATTTGGTAATTCTATAATTGGCGTGCGGGCATAGCTGTAGAGTACACTCAACGGTTGATGGAAAAATAAATCCTGTCCGAAAGGACGAATCAAAAATTCTAAAAACTGCCTCCGGGAAATCATCCCAGTATACTTACCCTTGTCTAATAAAATTGCTCCGGGTAATAAGGGATATTTTTCAAACACTCCAGCTATTTCTTTAGCAGTAGAGCTACTCTCTATTGAAAATTCGTAAAGTCGTAACTCTAGAAGTTTTGACTCCAAGCATAAGTCGCCATTGCTACCCTCAATCAATAATGGCGGTGATATTTGCGAACTAAATTCCTGTGGCACCACAAGCCCTATTCCTTATATACAGATACGAAACTACTATGAAAGCTAATTAATTAGCGTTATCATCCGTTGTAACATTTTCGTCTCTATCAGTCTCTTATCAATGAACAATGAACAATTAACAATTATCAATCAAGTTCAACTCCTTCTGGAAACTCAAAAATCAAAAGTCAAAACAATTGGCAATTATAAATACCACGAGCGGGTAAGTGCGAATTGTAACATGGTAAACCAACCCCCTTGGGTGGAATTCAAAGTACAAAATTCTGTCACGTTTGCGGCTCTGAGATAAGATAATTGATAATTGATAATTGATAACTGAAAATGCTATCCAATCCTCAGTCTTTAAATAGCGGCATATCTCGGGGAAGTCTGCGTAGAGTGCATCATATTGCTCTTAACGTGGAAAATATGGAGGTTTCACGCCATTTTTATGAAAATATCTTGGGTTTGCACGAACTTAAGGGTGATGAAGTACCCGCAACTTTGGTTAATTTAGTGCAAGCGGGAAAAGTTGCTAACTTTATGACTCCTGACGGTACTATATTAGATTTATTCTGGGAACCGGATTTATCACCACCACATCCAAATCCTGAGCGTGGTTTTACTCGTGCCAATCATCTTGCATTTGATATTGCTCCCGAATTATTTGATAATGCAGTTGAAGTACTCAGACAGCATCAAATAAAAATTGCTCAAGAACCTGTTACCCGTCCAACTGGTAGAGGAGTTTACTTTTACGATCCAGATGGGTTTATGGTGGAAATTCGCTGTAATCCGCAATAAAAGATGGGAGAGAGGGGGGAGATGGGGTAGAGGAGCCATTGCGTTGCCGAGGTACCCTCGGTTGTAGCAAGTGAAGCAGCGCGCAGAGCAGGGGGTCTCCCCCACTCGCTGTTGCTGTTACTCTGACGAGTCACAACGCGTACGCGGAGTGTCTCCGTACGCGTTGTATGCCCGTACCGAAGGTCGTCCCGGAGGGACTTAGGGCTTAGGAGATACCCGAAGGGTGGCGTGGGGTAGAAAATTCTTAACTCATAACTATTTCCAATACCCTTAAGCCAAAGACTATCAACTATCAACTAACCACCATCAACTAACTACTAACCACTATCAACTATCAACTATCAACTAACCACCATCAACTAACTCTTAAAAAATGCCACAATTATATGAAGTTATAGAACAAGCATTTAAAAAACCCATGGTTTCCCACGATCCATCAAAACAATCATTGAAAGCTTGGGTGATGTTTTGTTTGCGGGATAAGGGCTTTAAGGTGATTTATGCTCAAAATGCAGACTTTGCCATTGATAGAAAAGGTGAAAAACTTTATTTTAAAGTTTCAAACACAGCCGAAAATTTGGATAAAGAATTCAACTGGGTAGTCTGGGATAGTGACGCTAAAACCGCGATCGTTATCCCCTCTGAGTAAATTCCAGGAGGAGATGGGGAGATGGGGGGATGGGGAGATGGGGGGATGGGGAGATGGGGAGATGGGGAGATGGGGAGATGGGGAGATGGGGAGATGGGGAGATGGGGGGAAGAAAATTAACTGTTAACTGTTGAGTGTTGAGTGTTCACTGTTTCTCAAATATCATCAAATGCTGTTGGGGAAGCAATTCTTTAGTTTTGCGCCAAGTTAAGCCTACGGCTTGCATTTCTTTTTTGACTTGTTTTTTAGTCATTTTATGCAAGCGTTTGATGGCGAGAAAAGGATTTTCACCACGATATTCAACTAGCACCACCTTACCACCGGGCTTAAGTGATTTTACTAAGCCTTCCATGACTTCTCTAGGATATTCAAACTCGTGATAAGCATCTACCATTAATGCTAAATCAACACTTTCGGATGCTAAATTCGGATTGGTTGATGTTGCTAAAACAGGTTCGACGTTAGTAATCTTTGTTTCTTTTCTATAGAACTTGATAATATCTAACATTTCTGGCTGAATATCTACAGCAAATACCTTTCCATCTAATACTTTAGGGGCAAGGCGAAAACTCATGTAGCCCGTACCGGCACCAATATCTGCTACTACATCGGTATCTTTTATATCAAGGGCGCTGATTATCTTGTTTGGTTGTTCTTGGGCTTCACGACTAGGTCTTTCCAACCACATTGCACCCTTATGTCCCATCACCTTAGAGATTTCTCTACCCATATAAACTTTACCAATTCCATCAGAACTAGCAAAGAATTTGTGTTGGTAAACATCACTAGATTTACTGGCAATTGCTGTATCTGCCGGATAAAATAGCAATCCAAACAGTATCAGTAAAATAATTCCAGTAAAGCGGAAAAAATTGTATTTGCGATAAGCCCAAAGGGCATGCGTTTTGCGTTCGCGTTTCATTTTTATAAATTATGAATAGAGAATAGGTCTTCAAACATATTAATTCCTAACTCCTAACTCCTAACTCCTAACTCCTAACTCCCAACTCCCAACTCCCAACTCATTACTCATTACTCATTACTAATTACTAATTACTACCAACTCCAACCACCCAACTCCCTACTAATTAAACAATAAAAATAACTAATTAATAAAAAAGACAAACAACCAAATCCCAACAAAATTAAAATAAAACAAAAATAAAA
>JBHJJJ010000324.1:0-10350 GCA_050042755.1 Rivularia sp. (in: cyanobacteria) | reverse complement strand
AGAGCTAACTTGGGTATGGAAGTAATGCACGAGCGTAACGCTCACAACTTCCCCTTAGACTTAGCTGCTGGTGAAACTGCACCTGTTGCAGTTAGCGCTCCCGCAATCAACGGTTAATAATTTAATATTTGGAGACGTAATATATTACGTCTCGTATAAAACGCCTTCCGATGAATCGGAAGGCGTTTTTTCATGTGAAAATTCCTCTGTGTTAGCCAGAATTACTTCGTCGGCTGAAATGGTAAAGAAGAGTGGTGAAGATCGATAAGCAGATTTCCATCGGAGTTTTTACGATACCCGAAGGTATACTCCACTTTCACTTCTTTGTTAGTGTTAGCATCCGTGAAATAGTAGTTCCCCATAGCCACAGCATCACTACAAGCGATGCTCATTCCCGCGTTTTCAAATCGAACTTTACTCCAGGGTTGAAGGGCAAAACCTTGATCTTCAGAGACAACACCTTTGACAAAGTAGGATACTGCATCCTTTTCCGTGAGACGAAACTGCCCTTCTGAAGCTTTCGTAGGCTTAAATAAAACTGTACCTTCGTCGTATCCGTATAAATCGTCAACAGTTTTTGCCGCTAAGGCTTTATAGTCTCCGCCATCCTTGTATGCCTTGCCGATGGCAACAATACTATCAGCCCAAGTGTTTTGGATACTAGTGACTTGTTCTTTAGTAATACAATTTTTTGAAGTCTCTGGAGGCACAGTTGTATCCGAAGCTATATTTTCAGCGCAAGCCGTAGCCAAGATACTTGGTATCAAAATTGAAGTTAATATTTTCAGTCTTCCTAGGGTTCTCATTTTCATTTCCTTATTCCTACCTCATTCTTCTGAATTACTGTTGCTTAAATGATCCTTAAATTGTTCTAATACAAAAAAATATGACGGGCACCCATGAGAATTTTTTTTAGGAGAAAAAACTCTCATGGGAACTCTTTACCTGCATTAGTTTATCCAATTTTTAAGCGTGGTGTGAAAATATAAAAAAATATAAATCAAGTATTACAATTACTAAATATCAATATTTTTTTAATAACTCAGGACTTACGCAACTGGCACATTTTCTTTGTAGGGTGCTGTGACACTATGCTTCGTTTTTAACCCAATAATAAGACGGTGAGTGTACGGCACCAACCAGGATCTTGTGACAATTGCGTAAGTCCTCTAACTATCACTAAACTGGTAACTCTCAAGTAATTCGGCGAAAATAAAACTCAAGGTACCTCCATAGGGATTGGGATTTCCACGCTAGGGTTGACAAGGACATCATATATAGGTTAAGCAATCTAGTTAATATTCCCAACAATTTTACTCCTATCCCGCTAGAAGATTACCATTAGTCGAAGGCAGGGAGCAGGGAGCAGGGGGCAGGGGGAGAAGAAATTATATCGGTAATTTTAGAGCCGGAAGGGAGTAAGCATCAATTCAATGATTTTAGATCGCTTATCAAAGTTTCTAGATGTTTCATAGAAAACAGATATTTAACTGATGCAGATCAATCCAATAAGTGTTACATAAATAAATAGTGATTTATGAGAGTCAAGTATAGTGATTTTCGGTTGAGTGCAATATATTCAAAACCCCTCTCCATTCGCTAATATGCAAAATTGCTAAAAGTATCACTTTATCCCTGTGAGGTTTACGGATAGTTTTGAACAGTTCAATGCAAGTTACACTTTCCCAAATTCAATAGGACTAATTTACTCATATTTCCGAGTAGGCAAAGCTTTCGAGTACAAAGTTCTCTTTTATATTGATATCTTTGAAACCTACTTGAATACTAAAAAATTTGCCCAAGGGTAGTTTAAATCTTTTCAATTGAATGTAGTTATCGTAACTTCTTGATTCAACATATTGTAAGCTTTTTCCCGATTTAGAAACTAAAGTTAATTTGATGCTAGCTGGTAAATAATTTTCCCCAAATGCTGGATAAAGCTGTACTCGGATACCAACTTTATTATCAATTTGCGGTGATAAACCAATTAGTAATACTACAGATGTATTTTCTAGTTGCATCCCCAAATCAATAAGTTTAGCGCCTTTGACGCAAACCTCATTTAAAACAGAATCGCTTCTGAATTGAAAGGCTGTCGTATTTGTCAAACTCAAGAAATCATCAACAGACTGCCAGCCTTCATTAAAGACATTTTCAAACCATAAATTCAACTTTTGTACGACTTTACCTGTAGGATCCATGAGTTGTTGATTTTGTAAATTTTGTATTCTCCGATTGTATAAAATCTGCCGGTATTCATCTGATGCTAATATTGCTCCCCATTCAGTAAAGTTAATATCCAGGCGAGGTGAATAAACAGTTGGTTTGCTTAATTGTTTGATAATTTCTTGTGCTTTAGCCTCTGATAAACTTGGTAAAGGTTTAACTTGTGGTTTTTCAAGCATGCAAAGTTCTTGGGCTACCCACATAATATTAATATCCGCAGTCAAATCCTGATTATTTAAACAATAAGTTCTATCGATCGAGTCATATTTTGCTTTTTGATTAACTTGTTCGTAGCTAATAAATCCCCATATTCTTTGCCAGTTTTCTTCTATGTTTAACTGTACAGCCAGATAATAATTAGCGGCCCAATCAGGAATATCAACCCACTCTTGAGGGATGCGAAACTCACTAATATCACCTTGCTCGCTAGGAATTAAAACTATACGATTTTGATTAAAAGTTAGCTCAATTCCATTTACAAATTCCCATCTATTAAAATGCAAATCTTGAGAGAGGGGAGGTATATAGAATTTTTCCTGTAAATCTGGTTCATCCTCTAACCATTTGACGAAAGCATTTAAACAGACGAAATTAACAAAACCCCCGTGATAATTATCTATATTTTTAAACCTATTTATGACAGTTTTATACCATATTTTTTCCTGCTCTAATGCTGAAAATTCTAACCATAAATTTTCGGGATAAATTATGCTCAAATCATCTATATTAAACATTTTCCTATTTCCTGTCATAAAAAATACCTTACTTACTTTCTATCCATTCATTTACAAAATCAACTATCCTATCATTTACTCTTGATAGAGAGTTAGTTGGCAAACACATATTATTTTCAAGCTGGCATTGGAATAATTTTACTAATTTCAATTTGATTGCTGCTACAAAATCAGATTCAGGTTCTAAGTCGTAATTTGTTTGTTGATTACTTAATCTATTTACTGAATTATTATTATTCAATATATTGTTTTTTTCTTCATCAGTAAATACTTTAATATTTTTATCTAAAAAAGAGAAATAGATTTCTCTACAATATAATTTTAAGCATTGTTCTAAAGCTGATTTTATTCTTTTAATATCTCGATCGTCATTCACATATACCTCCGAGTTAATTTGATTCCATTCTTCGGCAAATTTCTTTAATATGCTTCTGCTGCATCTTTTCAATTTACGAGCTACTTGATACTGTTTTTGTAATTCCGGATATTTATCTTTGAGAATATTTGCTACTTCAGTCTGAGTTAAATTTAATCCTTGCCATAACTGAAAAATTATTTTACATAGTTCCGGCATATTTGTGAATAATTTTTTAACAATAACTTGCACCTGGTGCCATTCTTCTTGTTGTATCAGCACATCTAATATAGAAGGTGCATCGGGTATAATATTGTAATTTTCTTCAAAAGCTAGATATTGTTTGGCACGATAGTTTCTCGCAGCATGGATACAACTTGAAAGCATTGTTTCAATTGTTATATAGTTAGCAGATATATGAGGAAAATTAAGTCGTTCGCATCTTTGATTGTAATAACTAGCAATCGCAGTGAAATCGGCATTTGACGGTTTTTTTATGTTACTTAAACGGTTAGGTGTTAGTTCACTAATCTCGTTGAAGCATTGCCAAGCTAGACGATATAAAATAATTTGGTTATTTTGAAAATTTTGCGCTACTAAAGATTCATTAAATTCTGCTACACTCAAATTACGCAATAATCCGTAATTAGAAAATCTTGTTCTCCTTGCTTCCAAGTCTTGTTGATAAATTTGATTGCGAACAAATCTTTTGAAAGCTGCGATCGCATATGCTTCTATATTAATCTTATCCCGGGCAAAATTAAAACTTTTGAATAATTTACCGGGTGAACTAGCAGCAATATTTGCTATTTGAAAATATTCTTCTACAGAATATTTATGTTTAATATACTTCAACTCGCGATGTATCTCTTTAGCAGCTTTGAGGCATGATTCTTGTAAATATGCTGATAAGTGCCTTTTTACTATAGGTAAACTACATTCTGGATTCAATTGAAGTAGATTTTGATTTGACTGATATTGAACTAATAAAACTCGGATAAAATATTGCGCCCAAAACTTTTCTTTGGCATTTGGATCTGCTTCTACTTTTAATTTCATTTTCTTTTCTAGCTCAGGATCGATCTGCCAAATCAATCTGAGTTGATGGCTATCGTCTCTCAAGCTGAGAAAGCTAGAAAACTTATTTACCAGATTCTGACGTTTTTCCATAAGTTTAAAATCTTCCTATGTTGTTATTTTGAATATTTTTCTCCTATGTATACCGATATCAAAATAATCTCATTTTTATTCAAGACATAAAAACTAACTTAATTTACAATCGCTTTGCACCTCATGAGCTTGATTAGAGTTTCTTATGGTGTTCTTTATATTTTTGGTTACTCCTATAAGCTCTTTATGCAGTTTCGAGCTATTTTGTTAAAAAATAACTAAACTTACCTAACTTTTGTCAAATAGAATAGGAATCCGTCAAAGGGTTACCTGCCAAATTTTTTCTCCTAAAAAAATCCTCGTGGGTGCCCGTCAAAGCTGTATTTTGCCACTTGACGACAATCCTCATATAAGTTTCTTCGCTGAAGCTTTTTCCCCTTGCCCTTTCAAGATTACAGACGTAGCATCAATCAGCTCCGAGGGGCAGCACCTATAGGAATATTATTTGATTGTTTAAAAAGATTCGGTACACTTCTTATTCCTTATTCTCTGGGTTAGTTAGGAATAAGTAAGTTATACAATATACAGAGGTTATTTGGTTACTGATAACTATTAACTGAAAAAAGCCCGGCTACAAGAATGTAACGAGGGCATTATTCCTATTATGACTGTTGCAATCTAAAATAAGTTACATAAAAATAAGACTGTATATCCAGGTAAGATTTGACATCTTTATGATTTTTTAATTAAATTTTATTGGTAGTATAGGATTCACGATGAAAACAGTATTATTTCTCTGTACGGGTAATTATTACCGCAGTCGTTTTGCAGAAAAGTTGTTCAATAAGTTGGCTGCAAAAAAAAGTTTAGATTGGAAAGCTGATTCGCGAGGTTTAGCACTTGAGCGTGGTGTTAATAATATTGGTGCAATTTCAATTTATGCAGTTGAAGCTCTCAAAGGGCGCGGGATATTTATACCACCAGATGAACGTTTCCCAAAATCTCCAACTGAAGAAGATTTCCAGAAATTTGATTTAATTATCGCTGTGGATGAATCAGAACATCGTCCTTTGATGGAAGAACGTTTTCTAAAATGGGTGGATAAGATTGAATATTGGTTAATTCATGATATAGACAAAACTTCTCCTGAAGAAGCCCTTGGAGAATTAGAGAAAAAGCTGCAAAAATTAATTGAAAATTTAACCGATGGTTAATCTACGCCAGTACCTAGTAGTCCACCAAGTGAACTAGAAGTGGTACTATCAAAACTATTCACCACTCACTACTCACACCCCTTCACCCCGCAATTTTGGCTTGTGAGAGTACTAGAGGACTAATGATAATTAATAACTGAATAAATGCTCAAAAAATTGCAAGCTTTTTTATTAATAGGTATTGGCTATATGCTTTCACCGCTATCGTGGTGGAATGATTTATTTTTTAACTTACCAATTGCTTATCTTTTTGGTTATCTTGTTAGCTGGATTTCACCGGACTTATTTATCCCTTTTACAATTGTTGGATACTGGATATCAAATATTTTAGGTATCCTCATGATGCAAATCGGCGCTACCGATATGTTTTTTGAGCAAAAACAAAAGAATTTCAAGAAAGATTTACTCATCGGCTTAGGAAGTTCAACTGCTTACACATTTCTGATTTTGGGATTGCTATATTTTCATATCCTCGAACTTCCTGATTTTTTGAATGGAATTTAGGAAAAGCTAAATAATCGGTAACTGTTGATTTTGCGTATAATTAGGAAAAATGTGACTAATTTTCGCTTTATCTAAATTCATGTGACGCTGTAAAATTGTGGTAATTACCTCTCTAAAATCAGTAGTTATTTCTAAATCCCGTCTTTGATAAAGTTGATTATTAGATAAACCGGGAAACTCACCGTAAACTTTACCACCACGAATGTTACCGCCTAATAACCACATGACGTTGCCGTGTCCGTGATCTGTGCCCCCGTTTCCGTTTTCTCTAACTGTACGACCAAATTCGGATATTACTACTATGTTTGTATGTTTATACACTTCACCCAATTCTTTTTGAAGAACTGCTAAACCGTCACCTAATCTTTGTAAACGTCCCCCTAGTTGTCCTTTGGAATTACCTTGATTAATATGGGTATCCCAACCACCCAAAGCTACAAATGCCAGTTCAATTCTAGAATCGCGTACCATTAATCTTGCCAACCTTTGAGCATCTCTAGCGAAACCTCTGGGTAAGGGTGCGCCGTTATTCGCTAGCTGCATTTCCACGTCTGAATTTTCCATTAACGCTTCACGGGCTTCCCTTGCGTCGCGATATGTCTTACTTAGGGCATCGTTACCGCTGTATAATTTATCGAATGCGGTTGTTAGTTTGGGGTTATCTATAGGTAAACGTTTGGCAACTCTACGTCCTGCGGGAATTGTTGCAACAGGCGCATTTCCAGCTAAAATACGGGGAATAGTGGAACCCACATTTACAGCTTGGATGGGATTGTTTTGTCCAGAGATTGAAGCTAAAAGGCGATTCATCCAACCGTCTTTAGTATATTTAATTCCAGGAGTACCAGTTTCCATGTATTCTTGAGCGTCAAAATGAGAACGGGTAGATTCTCGGGAACCACAGGCGTGAACAAATGCAAGATTTTTCTGCTTCCATAAAGGCATTAAAGCAGCAAGACTGGGATGCAGTCCAAATTTTCCATCTAAATCTAATACGCCACCTGGTTTATCTGGCTGAGGAATGGCAATTCTTTTTCTAGCTTGATAGTAAGCTGTTTCGGTGTAGGGCACCACAACACTAAGCCCATCAACTGCACCACGCAGAAAAATGACTATCAAGCGTTTCGAGTTGGGAGTAGCGCTCGTGCTCACGCTAGCGATCGCATTAGTTCCGATGGCAACTAGACTTGAAGCAGATAAAATTCCGGCTTGTTGGATGAATTTACGGCGTTTCATTTAGTTGTTAGTTGTTATACCGTTACTGTATAAAGATGCCTTAAGCCTCGCGTTGGTGGGCTTTGTACCTATAGCCGAGGCAGCGCGTTGCGGAGGTCCCCTCCGTTGAAGCGACTGCCGTCCAGCCTCTCGACGGCTGTGGGTGACGGGAACCTTGATTTATCGGTACATAAATTCTGGGCTACCGAGGATGATGACGGAGCGTTGATTTGGGGGGGTGGTGTTTAAGACTTCTTGGGTTTTTGGAGAAAAGTTATTACCGAGGGTATTTGCTAGTTCTACTGAATCAATTGATATTCTAGCGCCACGAGATTGTTTTTTATTCTTTCTGTTTTTTAATCCTCCCCTACCGATTGTATTGGCGAAGCTTAAGCGCCAGTTGATTCCGTTGGGATTTAACCAGGCGCTTCGAGTGTTTTTATATCCGTCTGGGCTGGAATTGCCATACAAGGGCATTCCCATTCTATGCAGTACGCTGTTTATTCTAGGGAAGTCGTCGATGGGTGTGTCGGTGGCTCGAATACTGGAAATTACGTATTGATATGGTGTTTTAAATTTGCCGTTATAATATTTTTTATCCCAAAATTCGGAACTCTTGAATAAAGTTTTTAGTAGACTGCGAATGTCGCCATCTGTTGCTAAGAAGCGTTTTGCTAATTTGTCTACTAAGGTTTTTGGTGGCTCGTCTGCGACAAAATACTGAGCTAGTTTATAGCTTATATAACGGGCTGTTGCCGGATGTTTTGCCAAAATATCTAAAGCTTGTTCTCCTTCTGCAATGCCGCAACATTTGATTTGTTTACCTAGAAAGACTTTATCGGTGGAGTCGTGGCGTTTGGGATTAAAGTAAAAATCATAACCGTTTTCTACTTTGCGAGGGGAATTACGGAAACCCCAACCAGTAAATATTTTAGCTAAGGTAATAACGTCTTTTTGGGTGTAACCACCATCAACACCCATTGTGTGGAGTTCCATTAATTCGCGGGCATAATTTTCGTTTAAGCCTTTAGATCTTCCCTTGGGACGATTGTTAGGAGCGGTATTTTGCCAGTTATCCAGATAAAACAACATTGCTGGATGACGGGCAGTTGCACCTAATAAGTCGCGAAATTTACCGAAAACATGAGGTCTAATTGCTTGTTCTTCGTAAGCGCTTATCCACAATCGGGTAAGTCCTTTATTGTGGAATACGTTGAAGTGATTATACCAAAAATCCACCATTACTTCTTGGAGTTGCCGGGGACTCTGGGTTGCTCTGAGCAATCGCGCTTTTACTGCTTGTTGTTGAATCAATCTTTCTTTTTTTAGCCTTTGTTTCCTGATTTCGGGAGTAGGTTTTGGTAAACGTCTGACGCTGTATTGCGAAAATAATTGTGCGGGAGTTAAGCCCAGAGTTTGCAGTTGAGAAAGTTGATTTTTTAAGCTTTGTGGTTCTGGTATAGATTCGGGTGTCAACTGTTGTTCGATATATTTATCTATGCCAATTTCTCGGACTTTTTCGACATCACCGGGAGTCACACCGAAGCTGAGACGATTAATTACATGGATTATCTTTGAATTCTGGAATTGGGGATTTTCAGCTTGGGAGATAACAAAGCGATCGTTGTCTGGTTCCCAAGCTGATATTGCATTACAACTGGAGTTAGTTAAACTTACTGCGATTAAAACGGCGATTATCCAGCTTTTTGTATTGAGGTACATTTATGCTCCTAGGATGCAACTCTCCAGAAGGTGAGACATAATTTTAATAGTCAACTATTCAATAATTTGTCAATCAATCAACACAAAATTAGCCATTTTTAATTTAAGTTACACAGTAAATATGAATTAAACCAGTATGTTAAATTACATTTATGGTAATTTTTTGATCTTCCTGTTGCTACCCTATAAATATAGCTTGGACATCAGGCTTTATCGATTTATAAAATAAATTTTAAATTTCATGAAAATAAAAAGTGGACAATATTGGTACAATATTGTCCACCTCTAATGCTACTATCCAAGTAAAACTATTAACTTACTTTTTCTGCTGTTGGCTGCGTAGATTATTACGCCATTCATTTAATGTTTTCTTCTGGGTAGCATTTAGGACTCCTTCCATTTGTCTCTGGGAAGTTTCCATAATGTTTTTCAACTCATTTTGCTGTTGCTGGCTAAACTGGATGGATGCAAAAACTTGACGCGCATTTTTACCCGCTTCCAAATCAGTTTTGATTTTTTCACGTTGCTTGGGTGTGAGAACGTTTTGAATCTTGGTGCGAGTATCAGAGCGAATTTCATTAATTTCGCCGATTTGCTTCTGAGATAGCTTTAAGTCTGGGGGACTTTGGGGTTTGGCTTGAGAAACTCTTTGTGGTGCATTAGAGTTCACCTGAGCGTTTACTGCTAAGGGAGTGATACTAAAAGCGACTGCAACAGCACCAGCTAGTATGGATAATTTTTTAAGCTTCATTAAATTCCTCGTGGATTTATCCTTTTAGATTTAACCATTATAGAAACTCATCGCCCTAAGCCCATGAGTATAATCTGGGGGATACCAAATTTTCTATCTTAGTTTTTTGACCTTAGCAAAATTCTAACAGAAAAAGAAAAAGGGGTTCGGTAATCCCTTTTTCTTGATGGAGCAATAGGAGACTCTAATTATTGATTAACGTCTTAACGAGAGCTTCTGCGGCGATTTTGACGATTTTGCTTCATTTCTTGCAATTGAGCTTTTTGTTCGTCGGTTAAAATTGCTTCAAATTGAGCTTTTCTGGATTCTCTAAATTTCTTCATTTCTGCTTTTTGAGCATCGGTTAGATTCAAGGAACGGATCACTTCGCGCTTCTTCTGTCCGCTTGCTTTTGCTGCTTCTAGTTTCTGTATTTGTTCTGGGGTTAAAACTTCGCGCATTTGTGCTTTAGCGCTTTTCTTAATTTCTTGAAGTTGAGCTTTTTGGTCTTCGCTTAAATTCAATTTCTTCCACATACCT
>JBHJJJ010000323.1:0-5944 GCA_050042755.1 Rivularia sp. (in: cyanobacteria) | reverse complement strand
ATCAACCCATCATAATTCAAAACCTTTGATTTCAAAAAGTTTTGTAAATTTATTCGCTAAAGAGAGAAAAAAGTTCCCAAGCTATGGGATGATTATTAATGGGGATTGACATGCTTTTTATAATGGGAATATGTACAAAATTTTTAAAGCGAGACAAATTACCATTATAAAAAATACTTTAATAAAAAAATAATATCAGAAAATTGTAATTAAAATAAAAAATTTTCCGATTCCTAATTGAAAAATTTTGCGGTGGCGACAAATTAATATTCTTCCAATTGTAAGATACCATAATTTTTTAGTTATCGTTCTAAGGCTCAGCATAAAGTCAACACTCTATTCATATAAAGTCCGGTTAATTACTTACGATATAACTAAGACTATTAGATAGCAGACGGATGCCAATATAACATGCATACTTCTTACTTTTTACTTTATCTCCACAGATATGATATCAAACACCCTACAAGAAAAATTTAGATGAATAACATTTGGATATCTACCATCAAAGTACAAGGATAAAAATAAGTAATTCAATATACTAGAAAAAACAAAATTCCGTATTTTTATTGAGAAAAAACCGATGTTATATCAATCATGATTGTTGAAATAATTACATTTTTTGTGTCCATTCTTGTTTCCAGTCTCTGAATGGTAATACCGATATGTGAGGCTCTATCTCTTAACTATACGCTCAACAGAGCCTCAATAAACTATTCCTTGCTGGAGACAAGGAATAACTTAGAAGTTGCATCACAGATTTATTTCAAAAAGTTTTGTAAATTTATTCGCTAAAGAGAGAAAAAGTTACCAAGCTATGGGATGATTATTAATAGGGATTGACATGCTCTTTATAATGGGAATATTTACAAAATTTTTAAAGCGAGACAGATTCCGATTATTATAGATACCTTATTACAAAAATAATACCAGAAAATTGTAATTAAAATAAAAAATTTTCCGATTCCTAATTGAAAAATTTTGCGGTGGCGACAAATTGAAAATAGATCTTTGTGCAGTTCTAAATTAACAGAGAACTATTCATATTTCTAGTTATACAACCACTGTTGATTAATTTCAATCCCCCTAGCTTGCATCGTTTCTTCAAATAGATCGGTTGATAAAGCTTCTTCTACGGGGTAAACTCCTGGCTGTTCTAATTTACCTTCAAGTAGTAATTGAACTATACTACCGGTACCATAACCTGCTGCGATCGCTGTATTTTCATGGGCTAAAGTTGCACAATAAACGGCTGTTTTACCATCTTTAATTCCCGTTACTTCCGAACGAATTGCTACACCAATTCCACTAACACGATCGGTAACATCAGTCATAAAATGACTAACTTGAGATAAAAATTCTACACCACCGGGGTTCTGAATCCATGATTTAGGAAATACATTCGCCGCTATCCAAGTTAAATGATTATAAAAATCGGGAACAGAACCAAATTTAGTAATCACATTTTTAACTGTAGGAAAAGCTTTGGGTAAAGTAAATGTTTCTGGCATATCAAACCAGTAAACCCCGCTTTCTCCGTAAGGCTTAGGAAAGTTTACTGTCTCTCTTTTCGTGTAGGGTTTAACCGTTTCCCATTTTCCATCTATCCATGCTTCAAAGGGATTTTGCAAGCCTAAAAATGTCGTTCGCATTACCGTAATCCCAGCACCACCGGAACCCGATACGACATAACTTAAATGTATCTTTTCTGGAATATCAAATTTTTCCACACATTGACGCACCACACTATTAGAAATACCAGGGAAAATACCTGTATTAATTACTGCCATAATACCTTTTGCGGCAGCTTGTTCGTGAAGTGTTAATACTCTACTAGTATAGGATCGATGGTCGCTAACATCAACATAGTGAACGCCTTGTTCAATGCATATTTGTAATACGGAGGTATCCCGGTAGTGAAAAGGACCAGCACAATGAACGACAATATCAGTATTGGAAATAGCTTCACGTAGTTTTTCAGTTTCCGCTAAATCCAAGGCTAAGTATTGTAAAGAGGTTTCCTGCCGCCTTTGAGACAACCTACGCCCAGTAACCGCGATCTCCGCTTGTGTATGCTTGGCGATATCCCTAGCAACACTACTACCTATGCGTCCGTTTCCCCCTAAAATTAAAACCTGTTGTGTCATTTTTAATGCATTGGCTACGCTATATCTATTGCATCACTTTCGTTTATGATTTGTCATCTGTAGTCGGGATGACATTTTTTAAGTACTAAGGTATAAATTTAATCGACAGGGGGATGCCAGTCATTGACTGTCCATTGTCTCCTAGGAACAATAATTACGGGGTTATTGATTCTTAAACCTTCAACTTTTGTGCTGTTTGCACTCCATGTAAAATTATTTGTTTTATTAGCCCAGATGGGCTTTGTAATTGTAGCCCCATCCTTCTAGGATGCGGGCTAATTAATTCGGTTTTTAAAAATTTCTATTTCCCTTTAAAAACCGATTCAAAGGTAGAAACAATCGACTCCCGTACATCTTTAAAATTCTGCTGTATCGGTTGCTGTTTCTGCAAAAATACTCTAGCACAATTACGTCCTGGCATTCCAGAAATTGAACCTCCAGGATGGGTTCCCGCACCTGTTAAATATAGGTTGTTTATTGGGGTTTTATAATTGGCAATCTCGGGTAAGGGACGTAAGAACACCATTTGATCTAATGTCATATCAATGTGATAGAAATTCCCCTTATAAGCTCCCAATCTTTCACCTAATTCTGCCGGACTTTCTACAGCACGAGCAATAATTGCATCCTTTACATTTGGCGCATAATCTGCTATTTTATCTATCACTCTATCTGCTACTTTATTTTTCAATTCATCAGTCCAACCAGTACCATTTAAACCAGTTCCCTCGGCACCTTTGATTTGATAGGGAGCAAAAAATTCGATCCATAAAGTATGTTTTCCGTTCGGTGCTAAACTAGGATCGCGATAACTTGGCATTACGATATACATTGAGGGATCGGCATCAGGTATTTGACCTAATATACATAAGCTATGAGCTTGTTCTACATGATGAACTGAATCGGCAATTAAGATAGAACCCACTAAATATTCGTCTTTATGCTCGTGATGTGCAAAATTTAGCGGTTCGTTTAATGCTAAATCAATTTTGAGAATAGTTTCGTTATTATTGACGATGCGACGTTTTAATCTTTCATGCAATTCAGAATCGGCTGCATCTGTATCGCTTTTATCTATCATTTGCATGAATAATCTTTTGGCATCGATATTAGAAATTACCGCATTTCTAGCGCGAAATTCTTTACCTCCTACAACTCTAACACCGACGGCTTTACCATCATCAATCAATACTTTTTCAACTTGGCGATCGCAAAAAATATCGCCACCTTTACTCTTAACTAATTTTACTAAAGCTTGGGTCAAGGCACCAGTACCGCCACGAGGCCTAGACATTCCCGGATTGTGACGCATTGCCATCATTATTGCACCAATTGCCAGGGTTTTTTGGGAAGGAGGAGCACCTAATTCGGCACAAAGTCTGGCTAAAGGTGCTTTGAGAAATTCTGAATCAAACCATTCATTAAGAATATCTTCACCGCTGGTTATCATGTTGCGAACAAAATCCAGGGTTTTAGCTGGTGAACCTACTACTGAAAATAAATCTTTAAATTTACTAATATTGTAATTCCCAGCAATATCTAAAACTGACTTCGGTGGTGCGTTAAACATGGGAATCATCGCACTCAAAGCTTTTTCCCAATACTGAGTAAATTCTCTATATTTTACAGCATCGCGTTGAGAATAACGAGCGATTTCTGCACAAGTTTTATCTAAAGACTTATGCCCTAAAAAATATTTTCCGTCGGGATGGGGACAAAATACAACTGGATCGCAATCAAGATATTCTAACCCGTATTTTTCTAATTCTAATTCTTCAACGACTGGCCCGAGGTGAATAAATTCGTGGTCGATCGCACACCGATTAAACTTAAATCCTGGTGCTTCTTTGGGTAAAAGTTCTTCTGTAGTCGCCGCACCACCGGGAACTGAACGCTTTTCTAATAATGCTACGCTATAGCCAGCTTTCAATAAATAAGCAGCACAAACTAATCCGTTGTGTCCTGCACCGATAATCACAACATCATACTGTTGCATGGTTAATAGTTCTAGATATGTAATATATTGATTAGTTTATATTAGTAATTGCCGTTAAAAGTTAAATCATACTGTAGTTATACTACTTTTAAACAAATTTATTACCAATAGGGGATATTATCAGGTATTTGTTGGAGTGTCGCTTGGGCGATAAGTATTATACTACCATGTTGCACTTGTATGTGATTAATTCTGAATGCTGTATCTTTTAACTTAAAATCTGGTGATTTCCGCAGTTTATTAATTTTTTCGATTAAAGCACTAATTAGCATCAAGTTAATTCCTGGTGATACATTGCATTTAAAACTTTCAAGCATAATTGGCTGTGATAAAGATTTCAAGCATATATTTGCTTGTAAATCTAATGGTTGCTTCTGCTGACCTGAATTTAAAACTATCTCTCCATCGATTTCAATTTTACTATTTCCTGGTAAGCGAATTTGGATACATTTCGGATACATGCTGACAATGGATTTTTCTGTTTTAAATGTTAAAAAATCATACAATAAATTGCGAATTAAATCTATTTTTAAAGCTTGATTGATATCATCTTCTTTTAAGACAATGCGAGTTTCTGCATTTACCGGGTGATTTAACTCGACTTCACCAAATAGAAGTTTGAACGGGTTGATATCAATTTCATCGGTTTGTAACTGAATTTCAGAAAGGCTAATATCTTGTAATTTTAATTCTTTTCCTTCAAATGAAACACCGTCAGCATATCCTTGAATTGCTTTGAGTAAATCTGTTAGTACGTCTAAATTTAATTCATTCATTTTTCAATTATCCTTTAATAATGTTCAATTATTAGTTGCGATTTTTATCGCTGTTTATTTCCAATTTTTTTATTTTATCCTTTGTTACTTTATATGTTGACGTGGAAATAAAAATCTATACTCAGAACTATAAATATATATTCATAAATAGATACTAGGATAGATTTAATATCCAATTTAGGAACATCTTAATTTTGCAAATTTACCAAAACTTGATTGTCATTGCATTGACGAAGTCTTCCCTTCAGGTATAAAGCACAATCGTGCATATGTCTTAAGTCTCTGTGGGAGGAGCTTGGGTACCATCGCGCCCTCGCCGCAGGCTTTAGCTCAACTAGAAAAAACTAAGTAGTATATAAATTATCTTATCAATTATTAGACTTTTATCACGCTACAGAACACATACAAGTATTTGCAGATAATGCTTTTTCTAAAGAAACAGAGCGAAAAAAATGGTTTAAAGAAACTCGTTCTGCATTGAAAAAAGGTAAGATAAATGACATTATTCAAGAAATGAATAAACTCAGCTTAGAGTTTACTGGTGAGCGTCGTAAAAATTTGGATAGAGAAATAAATTATTTTCTCAAAGGTAATAAAGAAAGACGCTTTAACTATCATAATATTTCATCTCTTAAACTACCTATTGGTAGTGGTGCTGTAGAAAGTTTAATTCGACAAGCTGTTAATTTACGTATGAAAGGAAACAGCAAATTTTGGTTAAAAGAGAATGCTGAAACTATATTACACGCTCGTTGCCAATGGATTGCTGGTTGTTGGAATAACTTCTGTAATTCCATCTTAACTGCACTCATCAAACCCGTGCAGATTGCATAAATTATACCAAACTTTCTTTTTGAATTTAATTAGTGTAGTAAACATTACCCTTACTTAGGGTATTTTTTGCTGCCTTTATGTCGATAACTAATAGAGGTGTGGCCCGAAGAGGGGCAACACAAATTAAAAAAAAAGAATTTTTTAATTTTTTTTTATATTATTTTAATAAAATATTTTTTTTTTTTTTTTTT
>JBHJJJ010000322.1:0-4799 GCA_050042755.1 Rivularia sp. (in: cyanobacteria) | reverse complement strand
CTGAGGCTATGGCACTTAAGGCTTGGGCTTTGGATTGGGAATATTCAATGTTGTCGGCTGAATTGATTGCTTGTTGGAGCAATTTTTCGGATTTTTCGGGTTGTGAGAGTTTGGCAAAGACTTCGGCTATGGCACTTAAGGCTTGGGCTTTGGATTGGGAATCTTCAATGTTGTCGGCAGAATTGATTGCTTGTTGGAGCAATTTTTCGGCTTTTTCGGGTTGTGAGAGTTTGGCAATGACTGAGGCTATGTCTATTAAGGTATAGGCTTTGTATGAGGAAGATTCAATGTTGTCGAGAAGATTAAAGGCTCGATCAAAACTTTCATCTTTAGCAAAGGCAACAGCAGCTTTTGATTGATAACTAGAATTTTCTGTGTTCTCACTCGCATCAGTCAATTTCCAGCGAATGTGAGTCAACTGCCCCAGAGTCGTATAATTCAACCAACCCCAAAACCCTAGCGCTAGTAAAAAGCTACTCACAACTACCCCTAAACCGAAGTAAATTGTCTGCTTACGACGTTGACGCAGTGCAACACTAGCGTGAATAAATTTTTGCTCTCCTTCACTCAATTCATCTCGCCGTTGCTTCAGCTTGTCTTCCGCTTCCGTTAACACTTTACCCCGCAGCAATAGCTCTTTATCTGCTGCATTATTTTGCCATTGATTCATTGCCAACCGCAGTCTTTCTTGCCAAGCCCGAAAACTACGATTTTCATTCATCCATCGCCGCAATTCATCCCAATTGCTAATCAGCGCTTCATGAACAACTTCTACTGTCTCTTGATTAGCAGCATTTTGATTCGTAACTACTAATCGGTTATCCGCCAACCGTTTCACCAATTCCCAACTTGTTTCACCCAATTCAGCTTTCGTCGCCAATCGTCGCGTATCCAGCGTACCTTCACCGGGTTGCACTAATTGAATAAAAATCCGCCGTACTCGTTCTTTTTCTGTAGCGCTATAGTTTCTATAATTCCAATCAGCATGACGAGCTAAAGCACCTTGTACCTTACCTATTACTTGATAACCTGCATGAGTTAACTGTTTACCCTGACGCTGCTTCCACAACTGAGTTAACGCAAATTCTAATAAAGGTAAATTTCCCGGCTCATCTTCCACATCATCCAAAATCCGCTCTACCAATCCCGATTCAAAAGTCACTCCCAATTTTTCAGCAGGTTTACAAATCACCGATTTGAGTTCATCATGATTCATCGACCTGATAAGCTTGATATCAGCTTTCAATACATCTCCAAAAGGGGGATATAACAAAGCATTTGCTAAAAAATCTGCTCGCATTGTTGCGACTAACACACCATCGCATTGTGATTGAGCAGACGAAGATGGAAAACTGGTTAATAAACTATCTAGAAAACTATGACGAACTTTATTATCGGCGCACAAAGTATAAATTTCTTCAAATTGATCGGCGATTAACAACACCCTATGGGTAGAATTATTTTGGTGAATTTGAGCAAATACATCAGCCAGAGGAATTTCACCATTAATAAGGGATTGTGACAACTTACGAGCTTGAATTATCTTATCTGTATCATCCAAATTTTTTGTGTAAAGCGGAATCAACGCCAAAGCCAGAGCATGAAAAGGATCTTTCCCAGGACGAAAATGAGTAAATAACCAGTTACCTGATTGTTGCAGTTTTGGTACTAATCCAGCTAAGACAACAGAAGATTTACCACTTCCCGACGCACCCAACAAAGGTATAAAATTACGGTTTTGAGTTGCTGCAAATAGCTCTTCTATAAATACTTCACGTCCAAAGAAAAACTCCGCATCATCCGGGCCAAAATGAAATAAACCACGATAAGGGCAGGGAAGATTATCATCAGCAGCATCAGCAGATTCAACAGGTAAAGCTGTTGTATTTTCGCGGTAATAGTAATTGGTGATAGTAATATTCGCAGTGTTGCCACTACCAGTTTGAATGGCGCTACTATCAGCACTACCTCCAATATCGGCACTGCGATTCTCTTCTGTCATGCTCACCTCATATATTGATTTAGCATGGCTTGTAATAATTTCCGTCGCATTAATATATCGGTGCCATGAAAATCAGTATAGGCAAAACTAATATATTTTAAAGTGTCTTATATAACTCAGTAATAATTCTTACTTGCAGCCGTTTCAACCCAGTCTACTGGTTACCACCCAAAATTACCTGCAATATATTAGATAATGCTTGAGCATCAATTTCCTGAAGTTTTCCTAATTTTTTAATTAATGTGAAATTTTGCACCATTCTCAACAACCGCCTGGGAATGAATTCCCAGAATAATAGCTAAAGTCTGATAAATCAGACTACGTAAGCGTTCTAGTGCGTTTTAACGTACTTAATCTATTAGCCTTGAAATTCATTTCAAGGTGGGAATCTGGGCTTAACGACAACGTTACAAAATTTCCTAATATTTCCTTTTAAACACCAACCATTTCCCGCACTTCCACAACTATAATTAAACGTAAAATAGAAGGGTTTTTGTCGAATTCTAGTAATACATCCTTGTGATAAATAATCTATAGCAATACCCTACAAGGGTATCGCTACATTTACAAAGCCTGCCGGAGGGCAGGCTAAAAAAATCTGCAAGCCTGCCGGAGGGCAGGCTTTGTTTGCGTAGCCCCAGGCTTTAGCCTGAGGGCGGTTGAGGTTTTTTCAAAATTCCCATGTCCTTTTTAAACACCAACCATTTCCCTTACTTCCACAACTTCCCCTGTTAAACTAAACGGACGCACTACGGTAATTTTCACTTTCACAATCTTCCCTTTTAGTTCATCAATATCTCCCGTAAAGAAAGTAAGACGATTTCCCCTTGTACGCCCCATCACCTGATTCTTATCCTTGGGATTCTCATCTTCTACCAACACCTCTTCAATTCTTCCCATATAACGTTGCGATCGCTCTGCTGCTTTTGTACCCACAAGGTGATTCAAGCGCTGCAATCTATCGCTTTTAACTTCTTCGCTCAATTGCTCTTCCCACTCCGCCGCTGGTGTATTTGGGCGCGGAGAATAGGCAGCGGTATTCAACAAATCAAAACCAATATCTTCCGTTAACTGCATCGTCTTCTGAAACTGTTCTTCCGTCTCCCCAGGGAAAGCAACGATCGCATCAGCGCTGAGTGACGCATCTGGCATATACTCGCGAATTTTATTGATAATTCTCCGATATTTTTCGTGAGTATAACCCCTTGCCATGCGTTTCAAAACTTCGTTATCTCCCGATTGGAAAGGTATATGAAAATGCTCGCAAACCTTCGGTAATTCCGCACAAGCTTTAATTAATCTTTCCGTAAAATAACGGGGATGAGAAGTAGCAAATCTAATCCTTTCAATACCCGGTACATCGTGAACGTAATACAATAAATCTGTTAAAGTATTTTGACGACGGCCTTCCGGTGTAATTCCCGGTAAATCCCTTCCGTAAGCATCAATATTTTGACCGAGTAAAGTAACTTCCTTATACCCCTGCTTTCCTAACTCTACCATTTCAGCGCGAATTGCTGACCGTGTCCGCGACTGCTCCACACCGCGCACTCCAGGAACTACACAATAAGTACAGCGTTCGTTACAACCGTAAATTACATTTACCCAAGCCGTAACCTTACTATCCCGACGCGGCTTGGTGATATCTTCCATAATATGCACCGGCTCGGTTGCCACAACTTGAGAGCCACTGTAAACTTCATGAAGTAAATCTTTTAAACGATTAGCGTGTTGGGGTCCCATTACCAAATCCAATTCCGGAACCCTTCTTAATAACGTTTCTCCTTCCTGTTGAGCCACACAACCAGCTATAACCAAAGTTAAATCGGGATTTTTGCGTTTTCGTCTTGCTTGTCTGCCGAGATAAGAATAAACCTTCTGCTCCGCATTATCTCGGATAGAACAAGTATTGCAAATAACTATATCTGCATCATATTGATCTTCTGACCACTCAAAGCCCATGTCTTCTAAGATGCCAGCCATGCGTTCCGAGTCGGCTTTATTCATCTGGCAACCGAAGGTAATAATATGATATTGGCGTTTGGTGGTCATTGGTAATTTTTCGTTTGTGAATGTAGGATTTACAGGTTTCACTTTCAATTTTAATAAAGTACTTTCGATAAATAAAATTATCTGTGGGAAACAATGGAAAATAAACTTATTTGTGTCTTTATTATATTGATGGGGGTATTTGCAGTCGCAGCTAGCATCTTCAACGGGTACCCATGACTGGGATTGGTATTTTAACCATCCTCGGGTTAGGATGATCGTCAAAATAGTAGGCCTATCTGACGCACGATTATTGTATAAGGTTCTGGGGTTGTTCCAAATTGGTTTGGGAGTGTTTATTTTACTCCGCAATTAAGATATTGATTCTACCTTACTTAATGAGTTTACGTTATTGTAATACGATATAATACATCTTGGAGTTAGTGTAAGTCAATTTATTCGTAGTTTTATCTCCGGAAATCGATCGCTCAAATTATGGATAAGGCAGATAGCAACATTTTCAATTGGAAATATCTCCCTTATGAAAAAATACCGGAGAATCCCAACCAATGGAATTTAACATTGGAAGATTACCGGAATTTTAAAAAAACCGATTGGGTGGTTACAGAAAAGATTCACGGTGCGAATTTTGGTATTGTGACGGATGGTTGGGAAGTTAGATTTGCGAAAAGAAAGGAATTTTTAAATTCAGAAGATAATTTTTTTGGCTATCAGTTGTTACAGGATAAATTAATTTTACAAGCGAAAGAAATATTTAAAATTCTGCAAGTCGAAAGAATAAACTTAA
>JBHJJJ010000321.1:0-6278 GCA_050042755.1 Rivularia sp. (in: cyanobacteria) | reverse complement strand
CAAGATATAAATGAAATATTTTTTTACTATACCAAAAATTAGGCATAAAATATAGCAAAAATCGTTGACAACTGTCTATTTTTGTCAATTCTTGACCACAAAAACAATATCTAGGTCAAGGGCTCCCATGAGAATTTTTTTCTCCTAAAAAAATTTGGCAGGGTACCCGTCAAAGCTCTCCCATCTAGTTTGGAGAGCGCCATTAACACGCCTAAGCCCTGTAAGCATGAAGAGATTTGAAACTTTTACTAATTGCTGAACCCATTACTTTCATAAAGGTGTTACGAAATCCTACAGCTGCCATATTTTTCAATTCACCCATTTTCCCCGACTGCAACGACTGTTTAACAATCGCCTTGGTACGAGAAAATCTTAGAGATTCATACCTTTGAAAAGCAGCAATTAAATCTGATTCTTCTTCCAGACATTTGGCAACCACATAAGCATCTTCCAAAGTCGTACAAGCACCCTGCCCCATCGTCGGTAGCATGGGGTGGGCAGCATCACCAAGTAAGGTTACGTTTTGCTGACTCCAAGGCTGTTTCGGGGGACGATCGTATAAATCTGTGGTTAAAATATTTGCTTCATCTGTAGCAGCAATTAACTCGGGAATAACCCCAAACCAATCCTGATACATCATCTCAAGTTCTTTTTTGCGGCCTATTTTAGCATCCGGTTGCGCTTCTGGTGCAGTAGCTGCAGCATACCAATACATTTTTCCCTTGCCAAGCATCATGAAACCAAATCCTTTGCCACATCCTAAAAATTCCTGAATGTAACCAGAACGGTATTTATATGGAATGTAATCGGTTAAACCTCGCCAAGTCTTAAAATTTCGGTAAATAGCAGCCTCCGAGCCTAGAATGGTATTTCTGACTTGCGATCGCAATCCATCTGCACCGATTAAACCATCCCCTTCAACCCTCAAACCTGAAGCAAAATAGGCATGAATCCGATTACCCTTACGCTCAAATCGTTCAAAAGTTTCTCCTAAAATAAACTTCTCACTTGGCAGGTTACCCCACAGTAGCCGATGTAATTCGGCACGGTGAATACCGATAACGGGTAATTCAAAACTATCGACAGGAATATTTACTAGCTCCTTACCATGTTGGGAATTGAATTGGTAATTTGTAGTCAGACAGCCAACTCGCGTCGCTTCTTCCAATAAACCCAGATTCTTCAAAATATGTGTCGCATTTGCCCATAGCGCAATTCCAGCCCCTACTTCTCGTAGCTCTTTGGTTTTCTCGTAAACGATAGGTTAAAACCATTAGTACGACTTAAAGCAAGTGCAGTTGCAGCACCGCCAATTCCCCCTCCGATGATAATAATTCTTTTCATAATTCACAGTTTTATCGACAAACTTGTCAGTTGACTATTTGTGTAACAGGTTTTACTTATGATTGTCAACTGACTATTCAGTCGAATATATATATAATGACTCTGAGTTTGTTTGAAGACTAAAACTAAGGTGGCACGTACAAAAGCTGAAAAAGTAAAAAATACCAAGCCTATTCGAGATGCACAAGCAACTCAAGGCGTGATTCTGTCAGCAGCAGAAGAAGAATTTGCCCAGCACGGCTTTAGGGCTGCTCGCACAGAAACGATCGCAGCTAAGACAGGTGTAGCAAAGTCGATGATTTATTATTACTTCAAAGATAAAGAAGGTTTGTATCGAGCAGTACTGAAGCGATCGCACGCCGATTTGTTACAAACAGTTGAGAAATTAGATTTAGAGCATTTATCTGCCGATATCGCTTTAGAAAAATTCCTTAAAGCATTACTTGATTGCGTTTCCCGTAATCCAAAACTCCCTACTATTATGTTTCACGAAGCAGTACAAAACCGAGGAAAGTACTACAAAAATAGTAGCTCAGTGACTATTGATACTACATTGGTGAAGATTTTAGAACAAGGCGTAAGTGCGGGGGTATTTCGTCAACTAGATCCGTTTCATTCCGCAATTAATATTATGGGAACTTGCCTATTTTATTTCATTGGTGCAGGGAATATTGAGCAGTTTTCTCAAGGGAAGCGGCTTTTGAGCAAAGCGAGGTTGAAGCAACATACTACTGAAGCTATCGCCTTAATTTTGGCCGGTGTACGAAAATCCTGAGAGCATTTATAAAGATAAATAAAGCAATACCCTCAAGGGTATCGCTACATTAACGAAGCCCACTAAGGCGTGGGCTTTGTAATTGTAGCCCCATGTTTAAACCTGCGGGCATTTTGTTTGTTGAATACCGAATCTTTTCAATTTCGCTATACTCGTAGTCAAAAAGCTACATCAGCGACTTAGTATAGTAATGGATTGGTTAATCGCTTGGGGAGTAAGCAATGCAGTTGGGTTTTTATTCAAACCCGTAATGCAGAAATTTGCGGAAGATTTAGGAAAGGATGTATTAAAAGATGTCCTCAAGGATGTTGTTAAGGGTTTACCTGGTAATATTCTAGGACGTTTACAGAAAGATGAGATAAATAAAGCTGTTGGCAAGGCTTTTAAAGAATTTTTAGAAATTTTTCAGCAAGAATTACTTTACGATTTAGAAGAAACTGAAGTTAAACAATATAATCAATCGTTAAAAAAGTTTCTCAGAATTGATGATGTTAAAGCAATTTTAGGAAGCGCGTTTCATCCTGATATTGAAAGTATTGATACTAAGAATTTAGAATAGATTTGGTATGAGAAGAATTTATTGCAGTTACCAGAAAGTTTTGATTGGCGAAGGTTGAATAAAGCGTATTGTAGAAAAGTAAAAGCAATTATCCGTGAGTCGGATGAACTGAGAGAAATATTTGATTCTTATAAACTTGAGAAAATTGCTGATAATACCAAACAAATTGCTGGGATTGCACCGGATTTTGATTTACCGCGCTATCAAGAAGCACTGCGACAAAAGTATGGTTATCTAAAGTTAGATTCTCTCGATACCAGCGGCTCGGCTTATAATGAATTGAAGCTGAGAAGTACCTTTATAGTGCAAAATGTCCGCGAGTTTGAACGGGTAGTTCCCCAAGCTTTGGAAAAGACGAAAGAATATCAAAAATGGCTGCGGGAAAATAATCTTGAAGTTGGGGAATTTAATCTTGAAGAATTGGAAAATTACCGCCAAGTTTATATAGAAGCGCCAATTGTTCCGGTAACGGATATTATTAATAATCGCCAAAGTAGGGATTATATGATTATACTTGGCGATCCAGGTGCGGGTAAATCAACTTTGCTGCAATTTTTAGCATTAAATTGGGCAGAATCGACGCTAAGTAATTCATTTTCTCAACCGATACCAATTTTGATTGAATTGCGTACCTATGTGAGGCAATTTGATGAAGGAAGATGCACAAATTTTCTCGATTTTTTACATCAAAGTTCCGGTGCAATTTGTCATTTAAATCAATTGAAATTAGACGAACAATTCAAAGCGGGTAATGCTTTGGTGATGTTCGATGGTTTAGATGAAATATTTGATAGAGCTAAAAGAGAAGATATTATTGCCGATATTATTCGCTTCACCGATAAATATCCCAGCGTGCAGGTAATTGTCACTTCTCGGGTAATTGGTTACAAACCAGAAATATTTCGTAACGCTGAATTTCGCCATTTTATGTTACAAGATTTTGATGGCGAACAAATTCAAGATTTTATCAATCGTTGGCATCAATTAGCGTTTAACGATAAAGACGATGCGGAATTGAAAAAAGCACGACTTAACCGCGCTCTCAAATCATCGAAAGCTATTCAAGAATTAGCGGGGAATCCTCTTTTATTAACCATGATGGCGATACTCAGTCGTCATCGAGAATTACCAAGAGATAGGAGTACGTTATATGAAAAAGCTGCGGAAGTTTTGTTACAACAATGGGATGCGGAAAGATATTTAATTGATGCTAAAATTGCAAAATTTCCCATTGATTTAACTGATAAGCAAGCAATGTTGCGACTAGTTGCTTATCAAATGCAAGCAAACGAGAAGGGATTGACTGGTAATTTAATTAATGGTGATGATTTACAGCAGATTTTTCAAGGATATTTAGAAAAGGTTGGATATCAGAAACTTGATGCTCGTATTGCTGCGAAGGAATTAATAAATCAGCTACGAGAGCGTAATTTTATATTGTGTCATGCAGGGGATAATTATTATGCTTTTGTACATCGGACATTTTTAGAATATTTTTGTGCAGAAGCTTTCCGTCGTCAATTTGAAAAAGAGCAAAAGTTAACTTTAGGGGAATTAAAAACTGAAGTTTACGGTAAACATTGGCTTGATGAAGCTTGGGATGAAGTATTGAAATTGATTGCAGGTGCTCTAGATGTCAAGTTTGTGGGAGAGATTATTGAGTATTTGATAGGGATTGATGGGGAGGAAGATAAGTTTCGTAATATTTTTCTTGCTGCTGGGTGTTTAGCTGAAGTAAGAAATAGAAGCACTCTTAAAAGCATTGATATTCAATTACTCCATACATTAAAAACTCTACTTGAAGATAGATACAATAAAAAAACATTAACTGAAGCCGAGTTTTTCATAAATGGTAATCTTTGTTCTCATGCGATTTCTGCAATCGCAAATACTTGGAAAGATAGCCCAGAAACATTACCTTGGTTGAAAAAAATTGCTAACTATACCCGCTCTTGGCAAGTATGTCAATCAATTATAAATGAGTTAGTAAAAGAATGGTTAAACGAACCGGATATTCTCTTAAAGTTAAAAAAACGAGCTAAATTTGATGATGATTGGCTTTTGAGAATAGGAGCAGTACAACAACTAGCTAAACAAGGTAAGAAAGATGCTGATAGTTTACTTGTTGTTAAAAGGTGCGCTCAAGAAGATCGCAATTTGAATGTACGACGAGTCGCGATTCATGCATTGGGTGATTGGAGCCAAATTTATCATGATAGTTTTTCTATTTTGAAACAATCTGCCAAATTCGATCCAGCTTACCAAGTTAGAAGAGCTGCAATACTAGAAATTGGTAAAAATTGTCCAAATAAACCAGAAACTTTCGACTTTTTGCGAGAGTGTGCCATTACTGACTCCTGCAATTGTCAATTATATTGGTTAAATCCTCGCAAAACTGCATTAGAAATAATTCTTAAACATTATCCCAACCATCCCCATACGTTACCATTGTTGCAAGATAGAGCAGAAAATGACTGCGATGAACAATTACGGGAATGGGCTAAGAAAATTTTAGATTCCAAGCGTCAATAACTAAGTTTTAATATAGATATCATCCAATATTCTATTAACACCCTAAAAATTATGACCGAATCTACTCGTACCGTTCGTAGAGGAAGAATATTCCCCGAAATCCAGTGGACGGAAGAACAAAAAGCGCAGTGGAAAGCTGAACAACATGAATTTTACCAGCGCTGCAAACCTGTCTTTGATAAAGTTCAACCCGAACTGATTAAAACTCACCATAACTGGTATATGGCAGTCGAACCAGAAAGCGGTGATTATTTTGTTAACGAAAATGAAATGAATGCTATCAAAATGTCTCGCGAAAAATATCCAAAATCTCCAGTTTTTGTATTTAAAATTAACGAGACTGGAGTTGCAGGGACAATATGATATCGGGAAAGTTTGGAGATGGTGAGGAGTTGATTTTTGAAATTGAATTAATTACGTCTGATGAATTTGAGTTACCAATTGATGCAGTTTTAGATACAGGGTTTTCTGATTGGTTAGCTATTGATAAGCAGGATTTAGAAGGATTTGATTGGGAATATTTAGGTGAACGAAGTATGTTAATGGCAAAGGGTGTATCTAATTTTGATATTTATGCTGGAAAAATAAAGATTGATGGTGAGGTATTTGATATTCCTGTTTATGCAGGTGATGGAGTACCTGAAGTTTTACTCGGCCGTCAATGGTTAAAAAATAAGCGGTTGGTTGTTGATATGCCGTCAAATATTTTGACTTTGGGAGATTAATAAACGCGCTTTTTGAAATCTTTCTAATATTTGGTTAACTACAGTTTCACCATCCAAACCTTCACCTCTTTCAAGTTCCCTAATAGCCACATCAACTTTTTGACGAGTTTCTTCTATCCATTGAGCATATTCAGCATTTAACTTTTCTAACAATCGAAATGCGATATCAGCGACTTCTTCAGGGTTATTATATTTTCCTGTAGCAATTTGCTCTTGAATAAATTTTTCGTGTTCCGGTTTAATTTCGATATGCATCATTTACCTGTCCTAATTAATAAAACCATATTTTGTAGCACCATTTCTTTATTTTAACAATCTCGTTATTTGATTAAAGGATAGATGG
>JBHJJJ010000320.1:0-19257 GCA_050042755.1 Rivularia sp. (in: cyanobacteria) | reverse complement strand
CCAATCTCCCATGTACAAGTGGTGAATGTTATTCGGTGAAACGATGTATTTTACAGTTCAGGGCGCATCAATATCGGTGCGGATATCCTCAGAGAGACGGATTGGGGAAATAATGAAAAGGTTGTTATCTTTTAAGCGTATGACGACTGAACGATGGGTATAGGGATAGCGGGGTTGCATAGGTGGACGGTAGAATATGCATTCGCGAGCCTCGATTGTCCAGATATTCGTGGCAACTTTTACTAAACCGCTTTTAGTTTCCTTGGGAATTGGACGAAAAGTTTGGGTTTGTACCATAAGAATATCTCGTAGTTTATATTCGGTTTTGACTACTCCTCTGGCTTAAAGCACAGAGGATTCTAAGTTGTTGTTGCTCCGCAGTCTAAAGACGTGCTTCTCAACTTTTGTTGTAAAGCATTTTTTCAAATTGCGAAAAACATCATACCTAGCGGGGTTCGTCAAAGCCCCATCAATTGTTTTAAACATTCTATGTTTTAATATTGCTGGAAATTTAAGAAAATAAGTAAATAACCTTCTTAAAATGTTTCCTGCTGCATTCAGATCCGCGTGAACCTTTAGTCCTGACTTATTTCTATACTCATCCCGTGTTGTTCTCTTTCCTGAAGGCTTCCATGTCGTGGGTATTTCACCATAGTGATAGAGGCGATCTCGATCGAGAAATGACGCTTTTGATGTGTACTCTTCGGAAATAACGTGAACAATTATTCCATATTCCTTACCTAAGTGCTGTAAACGCTCTATGAGTCGCTTCGTAGGCATTGAAACCGTATAGTAATTGTTGTTTTTACCGTTATTAATGTTTTGCTTGTTTTTTTTGTTCCATCCAACAACTAGATTGCCTATCCCATCTCTTAAGCATCGATTGATAATGAATCTAGCCATCTTATTTACTGAGTCACGAATCACAAGGTTATGTTTAGCTGTTAGCTTATCTAACTCTTCATCCCAGTAACCTTGAGGCTTATCTTTCTTGATAGATACTACCTTGTCGCGATATTTAATGATGGTTGTTTTTAGGGGTTTAGCATCGGCGATAAAGCTGCGTCCTTTCGTTGTAACAGCACTAATCCAGTTCTTTACTCCATGATCAATTGATAGAAAATGACGATAATCTAAGTTATAATTTTCAGTTAACTCTTTTTTACCATCATCGCAAATCCAATCAATCCAAAACTCGCCACAACTCGGACGTATCCTTACTTCGCGAACTAGGTTAAAATCAACAAATTCGGGAACCTCAAACTTAATTTCACCAATAACATCTGGTTTAGCTGTTTTACTTATTGAGGGATAAAAATAACCGTTTTTATAAGTCAAAGCTTGAAAGGGAAACGTAACAGAATAAAGCCCTCCAGATTTGCGATATCGTGGAATTCTAGGTTTATCAACTTCTCCTTTGAAGAATAAATCAACTAATTCATTGAATGAATTTATCGCTTCTTGAACTGACTGCAAGGTTTGCTGTGCTGACTGAGCAGCCATGACCTGATAATGCTCAGAAGACTTCAAAATCTTTTCTAATTCATAGCGATTAGTTGCTTTTACTTTTCTTAGCTTCCATCCGCACTTTAGCTCATCTCCTCTCCAATAAGTTGAATAACCGTCGTTCTCTTCTAACTGCTTATAATGACGTTGTTTAAATTCATAAAGTCCAGAATTATACAAACAATTAGAAGCCTTACATTGTATCTCCCAGTACTGTCTTTCTTCAGCAGAAAAATATGCTTTAACCGGAATCGTTCTAAAAATCTTGACTCACCTCTTTTTCTTAGTTAATCTAAATTTAGCTTATACGGCATTCCTGAGTATGTCAACAAGAAAAAGTATCAAAGGTCAAAAAAATATCCCGGCAATACACGATGAGGTTAAGAAGAAAAGAACTATTAGTATTACCCCTAGTTCGTGGAATTGGCTAAAAGAAGAAGCTGAAAGACGAAATACTAGAATTAGCGAGATAATTGAAAACTGGGTAAGTGAGACGAAAGGTTAAAACAGGGGCGAGTCACGTTTCACCCTTTGGTTAAAAACCGAAAGGCTCTCACGCTCCCGTCTTACCTTGGTAGAAATATTTACATTTGTTAATCTAGCTAATAATTTTATGTAAATTAAAAATACTTTATAATTAGCAACAATTTGATGTTGGGTTAAGCGTTATACAAGTATGCCGGTTAAAATTAATTTTCTCATGCGCTTAACCCAACCTACGAACTAATTCCTTTGTGCCTTAAAATCAACCTACTAACTTACTCCGATACATTTGATTTAGGAACAATCTCAAATTGTAATCGTGAACGGTAGAAACATACATCAAACTCCATAAAGAAGTTTACTTGTCCCAAAATGAGAGGCACGTCTCCAGCTTGTGTCCATGCAAATACAAGTTGTACGGGTTCAAACTGCCCAACAGCAGCTTGAAGAACTACAGCACGGGCTTCGTATTGAGCTAAGTTGCCAGTTAAACTTAATGCCGTTGTTTGTCGTTCTCATTCATACCCAAGCTCAACTCCTACCAAATAAGGAAGCACGTTTACACTGGCTCCAGTATCTAGTAAACCCGATGTCGTAACTGAAAACTGTTGATAAATTAAAGTGAGAGGCAAATATGGACGAAAACTGGCTTCACCTAAAGTAACATTGCTTGAAACAAAGGGATATTGTTCAGCATTATTCATTGTCTTGATTTTTAGCAGTTTTTAGCACGTTCAACATCGTATTTGCGGCTTCAACTGCATCATAAGGCGACGACACTGGATAAGATTGATTAGGTTTAATTAGATCTATTTCTTGTTGCGCCAATTCCGAGATCAACATTTGCATAATATAAAATTTGTCTGCTCGGTTTAGCCCTCGCAATGTCGAAATTAGTTCTGATGAAACCATGAAATATATTCAAACTAAATAAAGGTTTTCTCTCATATTTTAGTCCTAGGTTGGGTTAGAGACGATTGAAATAATTTAACTTGTTACGAAATTTTATTAATTGTGGCGTAATCTGAAATGGCGATAAGCCGCTCACGCATGCGCGAAGCCATCGCGAACAAACATTATGTGCGAATGTAAGATATTTTAGAAGCCGATAATTTAATGTAATGTTGGGTTGCAGCGCTATACAAGTCTTTTGCAAAAAATAATTTTTTCATGGGCTTAACCCAACCTACGCGAAATTAAAAAATTCATCAAAATCCTAATCTCTAGAAGATTAATCACAAACAAAACAAAATAATTTTCAGCTATAACTGATGAATTAAAACTTTTATAGGAATCGGTTATAAATATGCTTGCTAGAGTTTGGAGTGCATCAATTGTCGGCATCGATGCGATTAAGGTAGGTGTGGAAGTTGATGTATCGGGGGGTTTACCGGCAATTATCATGTTAGGTTTACCAGACAGCGCCGTACAGGAGTCAAAGGAAAGAGTAAAAGCAACTTTAAAAAATGCTGGTTTCGCTTTCCCGATGCGAAGGATTGTAATTAACTTGACTCCTGCTGATTTACGTAAGGAAGGGCCTTGTTTTGATTTACCTATCAGTGTGGGCATTTTAGCTGCTTCCGATCAAGTCAATCCCAATTTGCTGGGTGATTATTTATTCCTGGGGGAAGTCTCCCTCGATGGTAGTTTACGGCCAGTTGCAGGGGTATTACCTATTGCTGCTGCGGCTCAAAAAATGGGAATTACTGCTTTAGTTGTACCTGCGGATAATGCTCAAGAAGCTGCAGTTGTCAAGGGCTAGGATGTTTATGGTTTTGAAAATATTTCTGATGTAGCCAGGTTCCTAAATAATCCCGCATCTCATCAACCTGTGGAGCTTGATGAAACTGTAGAAAGCTCATCTGATAGCGCAACAGTTTTTCATAATTTAGATTTAAAAGATGTTAAAGGACAAGCACACGCACGTCGTGCTTTAGAAATAGCTGCTGCTGGAGGACATAATTTAATATTCGTAGGGCCTCCAGGAAGTGGTAAAACTATGTTAGCAAGGCGTTTACCTCAGATTTTGCCACCTTTGGGTTTCGATGAATCCTTGGAAGTTACCCGTATCTATTCCGTTGCTGGATTATTAAAAAATCGCGGTAAATTAATTCGCGATCGCCCTTATCGGAGTCCCCATCATTCGGCTTCTGGCCCTTCTTTGGTAGGTGGTGGTAGCTATCCCCGCCCTGGTGAAATTTCTTTATCACATAGAGGTGTACTTTTCCTAGATGAGTTAACAGAATTTAAAAGAGATGTGTTGGAATTTCTGCGTCAACCTTTGGAAGATGGTTGTGTAACTATTTCCCGCACTAAACAGTCTGTAATGTTTCCGGCACAGTTTACTTTGGTTGCGAGTACTAATCCTTGTCCTTGCGGTTACTATGGCGATACTATCGAGCAGTGTACCTGTTCCCCTCGTAAAAGAGAACAATATTGGGCTAAGTTATCTGGCCCTTTGATGGATAGAATTGATTTACAAGTGGCGGTGAATCGTTTGAAACCCGAAGAAATTACCCAACAACCCAACGGGGAATCATCAGAAAGCGTTAGAGAAAGAGTTTTAATTGCGCGCAAACAAGCATTTGAACGTTTTCAAAAAGAAAACACTGTACGCTGTAATGCCCAAATGCAAAGTCGTCATCTCCAAAAATGGTGCAAATTAGATGATGCATCCCGCAATTTATTAGAAACAGCTATCAGAAAATTAAGTTTATCAGCAAGAGCAAGCGATCGCATTTTAAAAGTAGCGCGAACTATTGCAGATTTAGCTGGCGATCAAAATTTACAACCCCATCATGTTGCAGAAGCTATTCAGTATCGCACGATAGATAGGATGCAGTGAATAAAGTTAGGAGTTAGGAGTAATTAGACTAGGACTTACGCAACCGGCAAATTTTCCTCGTAGGGTGCTTGTACACTGACTAATTGTTTACGCAATAATAAGGCAATCAGTGTCACGCACCAACCAGGGTTTTGTGACAATTGCGTAAGTCCTGTAAAGATTAAAATTTAATAATTCGGCGAGCTCGGTGAGTTCTAATCTCATAACTCTCTTTTATTATTGACTTTTGGAGTAAATAATGCTATGAAAGTCCTGATAAACTAAGTAGGCGATCTTGATTGGCGTGAATATATCTCCACCGAAGAAAAAACTGCATATCGCATGGCAGGGAGTTTTTTCGCTGTTAATGTATGTCCTAATGTATTTACCGATAGCAGTACTCGCCTTTTATAGCTTCAACCAATCGCCTTATAGTGGAGCTTGGGAAGGATTTACTTGGGAATGGTATCAAAAATTATTTACTGATGAGCGTATTCTATCGGCTTTAAAAAACAGTTTGATAGTTGCTTTTTGTGCTGTAAGTATTTCAGCGGTGCTGGGAACTTTAATGGCGGTGGGATTGGCGCGTTATCGCTTTCCTTTAAAAGGTTTATATCGAGGTATTTCTTATTTACCGTTGATTATTCCCGACATTGCGATCGCTGTAGCGACTTTGGTTTTTCTGGCAGCTTTTGCAATTCCCTTAAGTATATGGACTATTGTGGCGGCTCATGTAGTATTTTGTTTAGCGTATATCGCTCTTGTAGTTTCTTCTCGACTAACTAATTTAAATCCTCATTTAGAAGAAGCTGCATTAGATTTAGGAGCTACACCTCTACAAGCTTTTATCAAGGTATTGTTACCTCAGTTAATGCCAGGTATTATTGCGGGTTGTTTGTTGGCTTTTGTTCTTAGTCTAGATGATTTTCTAATTGCTAGTTTTACTGCTGGTGGTGGCTCAAATACTTTACCAATGGAAATTTTTAGCCGAATTAGAACGGGTGTAAAACCAGATGTTAATGCTTTGAGTGTAATTTTGATAGTAGTATCAGCAATTGTAGCTTTTATTGCTGAATCAATTCGTGTGCGTGCCGATTATAAAAATCGTCATTAGCTATTATTTATGAGCTATTAATTTGAAATTAATTTGAAAAGGGGATTGAAAAAAAGTTTGGGGTGTTGAATAATCAATTCAAAATTATTTTCCTATCCCCTTGTCTCCACATCAACTTGCTTTACTCTCTAGTACTCTTGACATAAGAAAGGGTTTAGCTATATTATTTTGTGTTGAAAGGAGATTTATTTAATATATAGGAACCCTTTTGTATTTGTCGGATTTATTGTAATAGATGTCAGTGTTTATTAGTAATTGTGCATCTGAAAATTTAACTACTAATAACTGGCTAGATTTTAGATAAATGTCACTTTGACGGGCACCCATGACTTAGCGATTGCTTCGGGGAATGTCGAAACGTAAATTATTCAATCTTGTAGGATAGTTATCCTTAACCAGCCGTTCAACATAGGTAAGATTTCTACCTCTACAAGAAAATAGTTATTAAAAACCTTTTTCTCGTAAAAGTATACAACCCTTGGGTTAGGATAGCATGCTCGGTAGACCATATACTAAGTTATTTCGTTCGAGTCGCTAGGAATATACCTTAAATTTTTCACACCGACTTACTTACCTTCACAGATACATTTTTTTAACTCTACCGTATTAGTACAGAGCGAGTATAAATAAACCATCTATTTGACAAGCTCCAAAGCATAGGAAAAGCTAATTAATCCCAAACTAATTACGAATTACCTTCACCGTCAGGTGCGGCAAAGCCATCCACCCGAATTACGAATTATTAAGTATTGTGTTAATTTGCCAAGAACCCAATTGTTCAAATCCCTTCAATGTAGAGGGTAATAAAGATTGTCTCAGTTGCGGAGTCAGCAATTTTGGTGAATTTTTGAGAAACCGTTATCGCGTATTAAAGTTATTAGGAGAGGGCGGTTTTAGTAAAACCTATGCTGCTGTTGATGCAGATAGATTAGATGCACCTTGCGTTATCAAGCAGTTTTTCCCTCACGTACAAGGAAGTGCAGCACGCGCTAAAGCAGCCAAATTATTTCGAGAAGAGGCATTTCGCTTGTATGATTTGGGAGAAAATCATTGGCAAATACCGAGATTGTTGGCTTTTTTTGAACAAGGTTCAAGTTTGTACTTAGTGCAAGAATTTATCGAAGGGCAAACTCTATGGGATGAACTTTGTGATTCTAATTTTGATGAAGAAAAAATTAGAGGAATTCTAACCGATTTATTACCTGTTTTAGACTTTATTCACTCCAATAACGTAATTCACCGTGACATCAAACCAGAAAATATTATTCGCCGAAAAAGTGACGGAAAACTCGTATTAATTGACTTTGGTGGAGCAAAACAAGTAACACAAACCAGTTTAGCAAGACAAGCGACAGTACTTTATACGATTGGTTATGCACCAGCCGAACAAATGGCTGGATTTGTGTTTCCTGCAAGCGATTTGTATGCTTTAGGTGTGACTTGCCTGCGGCTTTTAACTCAATGTTTTCCCGAGCAAGATGATCGCGAGCAATTTCACGATCGCCTTTATGATGCCATAAATGGTAAATGGTTGTGGCGAAAAATTTTAGAAGAAAAAGGTATTGCCATTAGCGAAGAATTAGGAAAAGTTTTAGATAAATTGGTGCAAAATTTAGTTAAAGATAGATATCAATCGGCAACAGAATTACTTGAAGATTTGAATTCTTCAGCATTCGGTGAAGCACCTGCGATTTTAACAACTCCCCAACCTGTTTCACCACCACAAGTAATATTACCCAGTTTGCAGAGTTTTGAATTTAATGTGGTAAGAGTAGATGAAACAGGTAGAGAAATTAAACGGTTCCTTAGTAAAGCAAACTTTTTTACAGAAGATTTGAGTACCAAAGTAACCATTAAAATGGTATCAATCCCCGGTGGTAGCTTTATTATGGGTTCTCCTCGAAATGAAGGACACATAGACGAACGTCCCCAACATATTGTCACCTTAAAACCATTTTTCATGGGTAAATACCCCGTTACTCAAGCTCAATGGAAAGTTGTCGCATCATTACCACAAGTCAATCGTGGGTTAAATCCCAACCCATCGAAATTCAAAGGCGCGAATTTACCAGTTGAAAATGTATCTTGGCACGAAGTACAAGAATTTTGTGCCAGATTGCGAGAAAAAACCGAACGAGAATATCGTTTACCCAGCGAAGCGGAATGGGAATATGCTTGTCGCGCCGCAACTAGTACGCCTTTCCATTTTGGCAAAAGTATTAATGCTCAATTGGTAAACTGCAATATGGATAAATATCACACCATAGAAGCAAAGGGAAAACACTACAAACAAACAACACCCGTAGGCAGTTTTGGGATAGCTAACGACTTTGGATTATACGATATGCACGGACAGGTATGGGAATGGTGCGCCGATCCTTGGCATAAAAATTACGATGGGGCACCTAAAGATGGAACAGTTTGGGAATGTGGCGGAGATGTACATCGCCGTGTACTCCGAGGAGGCTCCTGGAGTTTTAGCCCAGAAAGTTGTCGTAGCGCCAGTCGTAGTTGGAATGAGCCTGAAGGTGGGTTGAGGATATGTGGTTTTAGGTTAGCAGTTAACAGTTAACTTGTAGGGTGCTGTTACGGCTCTGAGTATGTATTATTTGAGATTAAATTTTTGATAATGCCGTAACGCACCATTCTAATAACAGTATCATGACAGTCAACAGTGAGCAGTGAGGAGTTAGAAATAATTTATTCTCCCCCCTCTTCCCCCTCTTCCCCCTCTCCCAATTTTATAATTATCTATTCAAATTTGGGAAAGCTATAACTAGCAGCTTGTATATATATATTTATGAATAATCCTCCGGAAAATAAGTATAACTCCGGTACTGCTTCTAATGCTTTATTTAAGGGGTTATCAATACATCTTCCTTGGTTTCGCTGTTTTAGTGTGGGACAAAAAATCGGCTTTGGTTATGCTGTAGCTATTGGTGTTGGTGTATTGGGTACAGTCACGGGAACTTTTATTGGAGATCTCTATCAACATCGAGCTGCGGAAGAGGAACGATTTGTAGATGAAGAGGTGGAATTGTTCAATGAGCTAAAATCTGCAATTTTACAAGCTCGCACTCACCAACAGCAATTTATTCCGTTGTTGGAAAAACCGGAAAATTTGCAAACAGAATACACCCATTTTCTCAAACACAAGTCAGATGCTCAAGAAAGCTGGGATGAACTGAAATCTTTCAACAAGGAATTAATTGCAGAAGCTCCAGAAGATTCTGAGAAAATAACTAAATTGTTGAATACCTATGAGGGGATTCAACAAGCTTACTTTAAAGAGGTTGATGAATTAATCGAACAAATAGATCCGCCGAATTTGAAATCACCAGAACAAATCCAAGCTGCTCAAAAATTACTGTTGAATTTTACTAATAGTTTTTTGGCGCTTAAACTTGATTCTATTTCAGATCAATTAAGTGAATTAGCAGAAGCTGCTGAAGAAGATGATGAAGAAGCTGATGAAGCTTTAGCTAACGCACAGCAAGTCCGCCGTTTAATTGTTCTGGGCACAAATTTAATATCTATTACTTTGGCGATTATCTTAGCTTATTACACTACTAAAACAATTACGAATCCAATTAAAAATTTAACAGATTTTGCTGAAGAAACTACTCGTAAATCAAATTTTAATTTACAAGTACCTATAACCACAAATGATGAAGTTGGTTTATTAGGAAATTCCCTCAATCAGTTAATTATACGAGTTAAAGAATTATTAAAAGAGCAAGCTGTTGCTAGAGATAAATTGGAATTTTATAGCCAAAATTTAGAGATACAAGTTCAAGAACGAACTCAAGAATTAGAAGATACTCTTAAAGAACTACAATATACTCAAACTCAACTTATACAAAGAGAAAAAATGTCCAGTTTAGGACAATTAGTAGCAGGTATAGCTCACGAAATAAATAACCCAGTTAACTTTATTCACGGCAATCTTGACTATACTAAAGATTACCTCCAAGATTTATTACATCTAGTAGAACTTTATCAAGAAGAATATCCAAATCCTACAGCAGCGATCGAAGAGGAAATCGAAAATATTGAATTAGAATTCTTACAAGAAGACTTACCTAATATTCTCACTTCTATGCAAACAGGTTCCGAACGCATTCGAGAGATTGTCAAATCGCTGCGTACTTTCTCCCGTTTGGATGAAGCAGATTACAAGAAAGTTGATATCCATGAAGGTATCGAAAGTGCTTTAATGATTCTCCAAAGTCGCCTGAAAGCGAAGTCAGAACGTTGCGAAATTCAGGTTATTAAAGATTACGGTTCATTACCCTTAATAGAATGCTATGCAGGGCAACTCAATCAAGTATTTATGAATTTACTTGTTAACGCCATTGATGTGTTAGAAGAAAAGTTAAACATTGCTGGAGATAACCCATTTTTAGCTCCCATAATTAATATTTCTACCAAAGTACTAAATTACCAGCGGATAGCTATTCATATAGCTGATAACGGTTTGGGTATGACAGAAGAAGTACGCGCAAAAATTTTCAACCCCTTTTTTACAACAAAACCAGTCGGTAAAGGGACTGGTTTGGGATTAGCAGTAAGCTATCAAGTTGTTGTGGATAGACACCATGGAGAATTGAAATGTTCTTCCACGCCGGGTGAAGGTACGGAATTTATAATTGAGATTCCGGTTAAGCAAGGGAGTTAGGAGTTAGGAGTTAGGAGTTGGGGGTTGGGAGCGAGTTTTTAATTGTCAATACTCCATGGTAATCTTAAACTAATTTCAAGTCGGCATACTCTGCTAACAAATCATCGCTAGTCAAAGTATCGCCTTCTGCTTGAGGAGTCCATAAAATCTCGAAAGCGAGCAGTTTATCGCTGGAGATACTACCAAATTGGCTGAGTGCTTGACGTAATTCGTCGGAGTTGTTAATACTCGGAATTTCGGTTTTTCCTAATGTTGCTGCGATTAAGGTCACAACTATATATTCTCCCGGACCTTGGGAAATTAAACTAGTGGGATTGTCTAATTCTCCCTCGGAAGCTAAAGCGGCTTTTAACTGATTGTTGACGTTAGATAATGTTTCTTCACCGAATTTACTGCGCTCGGCTATTGTTAAACGGTTAAATTCTGCTTCTGCGGCATTCAAACGCGCTTGATTCGTAGCGCCACCTGCGTAAACCCAATATTCTGGATGGCGGAGCAAAGCAAGGCTGGCTTCTTGTAACACTTGCGCTCTACCTTCGGATGACTGGGTATCGGCTGTTTCGGCGAGGCGATTTAGTTCGGTTTGCAATTCACGAGCTTGAGCCAATAAGCCTACTTGCAAGCGAGTTACGGAAATTGCAGGGTTACTGCTGTAGCCCACTTCTTCCCCTCCACCACTAGCAACTCGGCGGAAGGTTTGTAACATAAAGTTAGCTAAAGCAAAGAAAATTAAAATACCAAATAAACCGCCGAATCCTCCACCTATTCCCCAGAAAGGAAACAGGAAAGGAAAGCCAAATCCACCTCCGGGATAAGGTGCGTATCCACCCCGAGGTGCGTAGGTACGGGGAGATGAATAAGTACGGCTTGAAGGCATCCTAAATGAACCGCCACCAATTCTACCGCCGCTGCGAGCTGCTAGCGCTCCCTGAGCTTGGCTAAATACCAATGTCAAGATCAAGAATGCAACTAAGAGAGATTTGTAAAGGGGTTTGATGAGACTTTGTAGTTTTTTACCCATGATATGGTCGCTTGAAAAACGATATTAGTTATGATTGATGCCAATTTTATGAAAAAATCTACTTTTTTACTTAGCTTTCACTGGGGTCTGTTTTCAAACTTGCCGTCACCCTAAAAGGTGCGGCTACACCTACTAATTCCACCTAGGCGGACTAGGAAAAATTAAGGTTTTTAGCCCACCCAGGTGGGCTTGGTTTTTATAGCCCCAGGCTTTAGCAATCGGGTTAATGGGGTTTGAAAACACGCCCTAGGCTTTACTAAATAGCAGATGATTGGCACTTTTACTTTGTTTACAGGCTACATCTTAAATTTATCGTCTCTGACTATGCTTAGACAGTAACCTTTGGAGGGAAACCCGCTACAGATAACCGTACCTTTCATACATGGGCTATCGTCTTTATTTAAGCTTTTTTTCTGATTCTATGCAGAGTAATAAAAGATACAAGACTCTCAAATACTTAGTAACATTCCTAAAAATGTAGTACGTATTATTTTTTATACTAACCAAGTGCGAATTATCAAGGTATATTGGAGGATAAAGTATAAAATATATCTGAAAAATGCGGTTTTTATTTATACACATATATCATAACTTCACGATTTTTTTTAAAGATTTCATGAAGTAAACCGAATTAAGTATAAACTAGGTTACTCTTAATATTAAAGTTGTGTAAAGAACAATTTTTGCAATAACACAAATGATGTTTTTGGTTGTGCGTAAAGTGAGTGATGCGGTTAATATGGATTTTTCTATGAATGGTTAGGTATATGGACTGATATGTCAGGATTTATAAAAAATCATCAAGCGAGTATATGGTTCATAAGTTATGCTTGGAATCATCCGTAAGTAATAAACTCTCTCTAGGAAATTTCCCTATACTAATCGAAATAATCCTATAGATATCCAAGGGTAAAGAATCGATTTATTTGAAGTTATTCGGGATTGGCATCAATTATTTTTAATGGAAAATCCTGGAGGGTAAAGTCCAACAATTGAGTATTTAAACAATGCTTCAAACGCTTGATACCTGGGATGAAGCGGGTTTATCTACCTTAAGCGGGTAGGTTTCCGTCAGGAGTGAATGCAAAGTTTCTTCATTGAGGTTGCACGCTTGAAACCGTCCAATTGTATAAAGCCATAGTGAAGTGTGTTTCTGCATCAAGGGTTCCCAGCCGGAATTTATAGAAGGAAAAAATTCCGGCTGGGTGCCACTCAAGTATCAGAGGGGTGAAAAGTTTATGAAACTACTGTTGGTATGTACTTCTGGGGGTCATTTCTCAACCATGAGGAGACTGGAGTCTTTTTGGTCAAATCATGAACGGGTATGGGTGACTGACTGGAAAAAGGATACAAAATTATTAGAGAAAGAAGAAAAAGTTATTTGGTTGCCTTATCAGGCTCCCAGAGACATTTTGGCATTTTGGCAGAATATTCCTCGGGTTTTGAATATAGTCTATTCAGAACAACCGGATATAGTAATTTCAACGGGGGCTAGCATCGCGGTTGGCTTTGCGTTTGCTGCCAAATTGTCTGGCAAGCGATTTGTGTACGTCGAAAGCCTCTCTCGCTCGGAAGAACTGAGTTTATCAGGAAAATTGGTTTATAAATTGAGCGATGAATTTTATGTACAGTGGCCTAATTTGTGCCACAAGTACCCAAAAGCAATTTTTAAAGGGTACGCTTAGAGGCTCTTGCCAAGGTACACAGTTCGCTATTGAAAAAAATGATTACTGTTACACTCGGAACTATTCCCTTTTCTTTTGATAGAGCTATTGGTTGGTTAGACAGTCTTTTAGAAACTGGGGTAATTTCAGAAAGCGTTTTTGTGCAGCATGGGACAACTGATGTATCTGCGCTGGCGAAATACCCTTTCGTGGGAACTACACCAATAGTCGAGACAAGCTTGTTAAAGAAAAAAGTAGAAGAGTCTCGGTTGATAATATCCCATGCAGGGCAAGGCTTAACGCGAGGATTAGCAACTCAGGGGGCCTGTTTTGTTTTGCTACCGCGTTTAGCTCGTTATAAAGAGCACATTGACGATCATCAATTATGGTTTGCTCGGGATGTAGAGAAATTAGGGATACCTTACTGTACTAGTTTGGAACATCTAGAGCGAGCAGTAAAATGTCCGCCACCTAGTTTTAAAGGACAAATATTCGACGAGCCAAAATTAGCCGAGCATCTAATGCAGATATATCCAGCGTAATATGGAGAATGTATTGAAAAATTTCGGTTTGTGAACCATGTTATAACTCAAAAACAAGATTTGGAGATTTGGAGCCTGCTGTTTATATGAATAGAATTGCCAAAATAGCAATGCGGTATTGGAAACTGCTCTTGGCTTGGAATGTTTTGGTGTTGGGAATAACTGCGCTAAACATCAAGATAACGCCCAAGGTTTGGAATAGCCAAGCACAATTGATATTACCTAACGTTACTAGCGATAGTGATGCAGATTTAGGGAAATTGGGTAGTTTTAGAGACGGTGGCGTAGTTTTTTCTCAACAGATTAACCCGTTGAATATTCTATCTTCCATCGCCACGAGCGATGATGTGATCGAGTCAGTATGGGAAAAAGATCCTGAAAAAGAGGAGTTTTCTCGGTTGAATAATTACAAAAAACTCTTTGAAGTTTCTCCCGAGAAGGAATCGACGGTGATATCCCTCAACGTTAAAGGTTCTAGCCCTCAATTAGCTAAACAGCGAGCAACTGCCATAATTACAGCCTTTCGCGATCGCCTGGAGGAATTACGGCTTGATGAAGCACAACAGCGATCGCAGTTCATGGAAAGGGAAGTTAAGCAAGCTTTAGATAAGTTGCTATTAGCACAAAAATCTTTAAGTACATTCAAGCAAAAATCAAATTTAGTTAACTCGGAGGAGCAGACAAAAGAGATTATCTCATCTATTAATACTTTGGATACGGAACAAGCTCAAGCAAGTGCTCAAGCAAAAGCGGCTGAAGCTAGAGTGAGAATGCTATCGACTCGTGTAGCATTGACACCGGCAGTAGCAGTAAATTCTGTAAGGCTCAAAGAAAACAAGGAATATCAGTTAATTCGGGATAAATTAAGCGAAGTTGAAGTTGCATTGATAGAAGCGCGAGGTAAATTAACAACCAACCATCCTGAAGTACAGAATTTACAATATCAGCGCTTAGTTTTGGATAATCAACTCAAAAAATACGTAGCTAATTCGACAGCGAATGGAAGGGTTGTTGATAAAGCAATTGGCGAAAATACTGCGAGTCTATCCGAACAAATGATTTTGGCGGAAAGCCAAGCAGTAGGGATGCTCTCAAAAGTCGAGCAATTGGGACTTCAGATTAAGAAATTGAGACTTCGATTAAATTCTTTGCCCGAAAAACAAGCGAAATTACTCGAATTGCAAAGAAAATATGATATAGCCGAAGGGGTTTACAACGGAGTCGTTGCACAAGCCGAACAAGCTAAACTCAGTGCTTTCAGCGCTTATCCCAGCGTTCAAGTTCTAGCTAAGCCAATTGTGGATACTAAACCAGCCGGTCCAAAGTTAAGATTAATGGTACTCGGGGCATTGCTCGCTTCTGGTTTCGGTAGTGCTGCTGCTGTGCTGTTTGTGGAAAACCGCAATCCCTTACTCAGCCCCAAAGATATTCTGCAAACCAATATTCCCGTACTTGCGAGCATTCCTTATATCAAAAATATGAATGGGAGGCTAAAGCAGAAGTTGGGAGGAGAAATTGAGTGTCAAAGATTGGCTTCTGCCGTTAGCTTAATGCAGCTTGATTCCGGGCGGTTGATGATTGCCAGTGCCACCACAGGGGAAGGTAAAACTACCACTACTGTGGGATTAGCCAATGCCTTGATAAATTTGGGTTTTAAAGTACTACTGGTTGACGGAGATTTCCGCAAAAGTGAGCTTTCCCAGTCTTTAGGGCATGTACCGCAACAAAACTGGGATTCACGATTTATGCAAATCAACCTTCGTCACAATCTGGATTTATTATCAGTTAACATCACAGAAGATAAAATTGCCGAATTTGTGGCTCGTGGAGAATTTGAGCAGCATCTTAACTACGTACAAGCCAACGGAAATTATGATTATGTCTTGGTAGATAGTTCTCCAGTAACTTTGACACCAGAAGCAGCATTACTCGCAAAAGTGATATCAAAAGTCCTGTTTGTTGTTCGCGAGACATCCAGCCATCGTAACTATTTCTGCGACAGCATCGAACAATTAACGCGACATAAAGCAGAAATTGCTGGATTAGTAGTTAATGGTGTAGAAACAAAGGCGCAAGGTTATATGTACGGACAAAATATTGCCCAAGTACATTAAATAAAGTAATTCATGAATCAACAACCAGGGTTAAAATCTGCTTCTAAAAAGATAGACGATGGCGATAGCTTCCGAGATGGAATTTGGATTCCTTGGGAAAATCTAACGCGATCGGAAAAAGTTGTTTGCGCCTACATTAGCTTAATTCCTTTGTGGTGGATGTGGGGTTGGAGATTTTATTTTGTCTTTTTAGTAGCGGGTATCTTTATTCATGAATGGCGCAAGAGAAGAGCAATTCGCGCTTCTCCTCCGAGTCTGTCTGTCATCGGAATTATCTGTTACGGTTTCTATATTTTAATCGTACGATATTTTTATGGAGAAGCTGAAGGTATACGACTCAATTTTAATGCCGTAATTGCACCTTTAAATAACATAGTTTGCTTTGGTTTACTGCTGTGGTATATTCAAGGCCGAAAAATTAGGATTCGTATCTCAGTTGTTTTTTGGTCTTTTTCAGCAGTTATCGCCATCATGTTGCTGACGTGGGGGATAATTTACTTTGGCTTAAATCAAGCAGACTATGTACCTCCTCGTTCAATTTATGGTTTGCTAACAGGTAAGGGGAGCATCTATCAAGCTGGAGATGGTAATAGTAACTTCTTAATGCCTTATTTTCCCACAGATGAATCTATCGGAGGATTAGTTCGTTATTTATACTTTTTTCCAGGCCCGGAAGCTTTAGCTTTAGTAATGGCTTTTGTTAGCCTGTTATCGTTGGATATAAAAAATCGTCTTTGGTCTTTTATTTTATTATTTGGTTCTATTTTTTTACTACTTACAAGTGGAACTCGTTCGGTTTGGGTTAGTTTACCAATTGTTTTAGGTTTACGATATTTGTTAATAAATGGCAAGATTTTTTGTCCTGTATTTGTTTGTGGATTATTAGCAATTGTCAGCTTTGCTTCTCTATCTGTTCCTGTTATTAGTAATACGGTGATAGATAAAGTAACGAATACCGCCGAAGCAACTGCAAATGCTCGTGCAGATTCTACAGAAGTTCGTAGCGAAATTTATCGTTTAACAATGAAAGGTATAGAAAATGCTTCTCATTCAGAATTGATTTTTGGTCATGTAGTAAATGGAGAAGGAGTTTTAGCGGGATACAAACCAGCAAAAGTAGGTACTCATAGTTTTATTTTAGGAAGCTTACTTTATAGAGGGGGTTTATTAGGTACTGGGTTTTTCTTAATGTTTTGGATATCACTACTTTGGTGGTTATATAAAACACGTTATGGTAGACCTTCATGTCTTTTTATATTTGTACTTTTTACTCTCACTTTTACCACAATGGAGTTAGAAATGCCTATTTTACCTATTACTCTACTGTGCGTTATGTTGCGTACAAATACAGATAAAATATCTTCATCGCGAGAGACTAAAACGTTTAATTATAGTTAAAAAATATTGCTTAAATATTTGAGATATGTCAGCGAATAAATATTTTCCGATCAAAAATAAATAAATAAATAAGCGGATTGCGTGTAAGAATAAAAATATCGCTGAACTTTGTGGATTAAATATTTCAATAAATCGGCGTTACTGAATTCAGGCATGAATCGTAAATGTAGAGAAAAGCCCGCAGGCTGTAAGCCTGGGGCTACGAAAACAAAGCCCGTCTTCACGGGCGTCTAATTCTTCTAGCCTGTGAAGACGGGCTTTGTAAGTGTAGGTGTACCCTTTGAGGGTGCCCGTCAGGTAAAATGTTTCTTAAAAATTGGGATGCTCCCATTATCAATTTATAATAATTCTCCAAATAAATATAAAAGAGAATAATCAAGGTACAGAATTTTACCAAATATTTTTAATCTCAAATTCAGAGGGAAAAATAATTAAACAATGCCCTTACTTCAAGTTAAAAACAAAATAGAAGAGCAGAAGTTATTTTCAGGAATTTGGATTCAATGGAATAATCTCACGTTTTCAGAAAAATTTGTCTGTGCCAATATAAGTTTAATTGCAGTTTGGTGGGCTATTGGAATCTACAGATTTATGGCTGCATTAATATTTTTTGGCATTGCTTGGTACGAAAAACAACGTTACGGAAGAATACGCTTACAAAAACCAAGCTTGAGTGTCATCGCATTATTTATTTTCTCTAGTTATAGATTAATCGGTTCAATATTTTATGAACTAGCGACTGATATAAAAATTAATCTGACAGAAGATGTGCGCTACATTTTATTTTGGTACGGGCTTGTTTTACTACTTTGGTATGTCCAAAGTAACAATATTAGAGTGCGCTTAGAAGTAGTTGCTTGGGCTTTCAGTTTACTCGTAATACAAATGCTTGTATTTTGGGTAGTAGGGGAACTTATTTTAGGAGGCAGAGACTATATATATCCGCGGACAATTTTTTCTCTGCTTACGAGAAATGCACCAGGAAATTACCAACATGGCGCAGGTTTATCCAATTATTTAATGCCTTACTTGCCCTATCATACAAGTATTGCGGGTCTGAAACGTTGGAGTTTTTTCTTTATAATTCCAGAGATTTTAGCTTTAGTAGTAGCTTACATTAACTTAGTTTCCCTCGATATCAAAAATCGTATTTGGTCGGTATGTTTATTTACAGGAAGTTTCTTCTTGGTACTTGTGAGCGGAACTCGTTCTGTGTGGCTGTTGTTACCGATTATTTTGATAATGCGCTACACATTTATTTATGGAAGAACTCGGAGTTATGCACTGCCCCTAGCGTTATTAGCGATGGTTAGTTTTATGACACTGTCTTTCCCCTCCGTAACAGACTCTCTTTTCGAGGTATACAACTCGCAAGTGGAAACGGTGGGAGAGGTACGTGCTGATTCAACAGAAGTCCGCAACGAGATATATAAACAGACTTTAGAAGCTATAGGGGACAAACCTATACTTGGTCATTGGATTACAGGCCCCACCGTGTTAACCGGGATAGAATTAGGGCGTGTTGGTACTCATAGCTTTATTTTAGGTAGCTTACTTTACCATCATGGTATTGTTGGAACCTTGATATTTCTTGCATTCTGGATATCTTTTGTAATGTGGTTGTATCAAACTCGACAGGATAGACCTCTATCAGGATTTTTTCTACTGATTTTATATACTTTATTATCTACAGTTATGGAATTTGGGGTATTGATTGCCTGTATGCTAGTCTTGCTTGCGGCTATGATTGGCGATCCGATAATTAAAACTAGCAGATAATTTTGTAGAGACGTAGCACTGCTACGTCTCCTTAGGGGGATGGGGGGATGGGGAGATGGGGGGATGGGGGGATGGGGTGATGGGGAGATGGGGGGATGGATTTAAGATTTTATTGTAAAGATTTATATGTATCG
>JBHJJJ010000319.1:0-5181 GCA_050042755.1 Rivularia sp. (in: cyanobacteria) | reverse complement strand
GGACTTGGGTAGCCGCTGTAAATACTCAGCACTCTTGTGTAAGGATGCTTGTGCAGTGAATTCTAAATCACCTCCCCATCCCCCCCTCTCCCCCTCCCCCCCTCTCCCCTTCTTCTTGTCATTCATTCCTTGAGCAATATTTTCGAGCATGACGATGGAGTTATCTACGACAATCCCAACGCCTAATGCCAAACCACCCAAGCTAAAAACGTTTAATGATAATCCAAATATTCCCATTAAAATGATGGCGGCGAGTGTTGCCAGGGGAATTGCTAAAACGATAATGAAGGTTTGACGCAATGAACCTAAAAAAAGTAAAACTGCGATCGCAGCTAGTGTTGTGCCTATTAATCCAGATATTGAAACGTTATTGATGGAATTACGAATAAATTGCGATTCGTCTAAGGTGGTTGTTAAAAGGGTTTCTTCAGGGATAATTCCGGATTTTTTGAGTTCTGCAAGTTGCTTTTTTACTCCGTCAACTACGTTTATAGTGTTGGCATCTGGTTGTTTTTGAATGCTGATTTTGATCGCAGGTTGTTTATTTAGTAAGACGGAAAGTCTTTGTTGCTCTGTATCATCTATAACTTCAGCAAAGTCTCGTAGATAAATACGTTGAGAAATAGTGGAGGATGGAGTTGTTATGGGAAAAGAAAGATTTCTAATTTCGTCGGCGTTTTGAAAACGTCCAACTGTACGAGTTAAGGGTTCGGAATTTTCTCCCAAAATTCTTCCCCCAGAAATGTCTTGATTGCGGTTTCTCAATTCATCGAGTACCTCGGTTAACCCGATTCCCAGGGCTTGTAAGCGATTTAAATCGACGTTAACTCTTATCTCTTCTTCAACTCCTCCCGAAACATCAACTCCTGCAACTCCAGCGACTACTCCTAATTCCCGGGCTAATTCTTCTTCGGCAAATACTCGTAAATCGACACCTTTTAAAGTTGGTGAAGTTAAGGCAAATTCATAAACTGCTGATTGAGAAGGATCGAATTTAAAGATACGTGGTGACTCTATAGTATCTGGCAACCTGCCTCTGGCACGATTAAACGCCGCCGTCGTATCATTAAGGGCTTGATCGATATCTCCTCCCGGTTGAAAATATAAATTTAAGCTGATTCTACCTTCACGAGTTTGGGAATATACCTGTATCACTCCTTCAGTAGCAGCAAAAGCTGATTCTAAAGGTTTAGTAACTTCTTCAACGCCTACCTCTGGTGAAACTCCAGGTACTTCTACCCGCACCCCAATTCGGGGATAAGTAATCGATGGCAGTAAATCTACTGGCAATCTAATAATAAAAAACACACCTAAAACAATGACTGCCAAAGTCAGCATGAGTGTGCCGATGTGTCTGCGGATGGAAATTGTGCTGATGCTGAAATTTGACATCAATAGTTGTTGTTTGTTGTTTGTTAGTTGTTAGTTGTTAGTTGTTAGGAACTAACAGATAATGAAATATGCCATTTTTTAGAAGAAGAAATTCCTATGGGTGCCCGTCAGTGAGATATTTTATTTCTTAGATCTTCCTTAATAACCCATATATAAAAATTACTTCAATACAACGAAACCAGAATACATACAATCGTTAGGTAAACATCATTTATGAAATCAAAACTCTTAACAACTATCAACTAACCACTACTCCTATCCCGCTAGAAGATTACCATTAGTCGAAGGCAGGGAGCAGGGAGCAGGGGGCAGGGGGAGAAGAAATTATATCGGTAATTTTAGAGCCCGAAGGGAGTAACAACTAATCTTTTTTTTCTGAAAGAATTGACAGACGTACATTTTCACCATCTTTTAAGGTTTTACTGCTACGCACTACATAAGATTCTCCTGGTTGTAATCCCGATATAATTTCTACTTTACCGTCAGCTTTGTCCCCTAAAATTACGCTTCTTGCTTTTACTTTCTGATTTTTTCCGTCTTCTATAACAATGAATACTGTTCCCTGGAGATTTGAAACTAATTCCTCTTCCTCTCTTTTGGGCTCAACTAATTCTGTTTGAATTGCTCTTGCAGGTACTACAATATGCTGTTGGGTTGCATTTTGAAAATTGACTCGCGCGAATATTCCGCTACCTATTTTACCGTCAATGTTGGGAATTACTATTTCTGTGGGTATTAAGCGTGCTGTTGTATTTGCTGCTGGTGAAATGCGTTTTAATGTACCGATGTATTCTCGGTTGGGAAAGGCATCTAATGAAACTTTTACTGATTGCCCAATAGAGAGTTTTCCTAATTCTAATTCTGAAACTTGAACTTCTATTTTTACTCTACTAAAATCACCAATTTTTAAAATTTCATTCCCTGGTTGTACTAGATTACCCGGCTCGATTATCTTTTCTAAGACTACGCCGGTAATGGGGGATATGAGCTTGGCGTAGCTTTTACGCTCTTTTGCTTGAGCTAATACGGCTTGTTGTGCTATTACTCTTCCTTTGGCTGCGGCAACGGCTTGCTGTTCGGTTTGTACTTGTTTTTGAGCGGCGTGGAGCGCTTGTTTTGCTGTTTGGGCTGCTGTAATTGTTTGTTCGGCTGTTTGTTTGGCGATGGCACCTTCTCCGAGTAGTTTTTCCTGTCTCCGAGCATCTGATTTAGCTTGCTGCAATTCTAATCGCGTTCTTTCTACTTCGGTAAGAGCATTACTAACTTGGGTATTGGCTCTAGCTACTTCCGATCTAAGGGCTGATAATTCCGCTTCTGCTTGATTTAAAGAGGTTTTAAGTAAAGCATCATCAATTAATCCAACAATATACCCCTCGGATACTTTATCTCCTATATCCACATTCAGCGCTAATAATTGCCCTTCTATTTGCGATCGCAGGGAAATCTCCTGAAATGGTACGGTACTTCCTGTATATGACAGTTCTTTTTTTAACCATGCTTTTCGCGCAATGGCTACATCTACAGCTGTTACACCACCCCGGCGTTTGGATGTCGCTTGGGCAGTTTCTTTAGGAGCTGAATGACAACTTGTATTCACTAAACCGATAGCTAAATAACAAGCAAATAAAATCGAGCTAGAACGAAATAAATTACTTTTAATTTTTTTTATTACCTGGCTTACAAATGCCTTTTTCGGAGAACATCTAAAATATACGTTCCTATCAGTTAAAATCGCAAACAAGATGCTTTTTTTTATCGTCTTTTTCCCTACATTGAGATGCTCTCTTGGATTGTACATTCTAACTAATTTGGTAATATTACTCTAATTACACTCCTTATTCCTCATAGCTTCTAGAAAATACGCTATTCAAAGAAGAGAAATTTTCTGTCCTGTATTCATAACAACAATATTTTGATTAAACTACTCATCAAAATGGCTACTATTGAGCCGCAGCCGCAATTTACTTATCGAAAACAATTATAAGTGTTCAAAATACTTGACAATTTTATCAACTCAGTTTCTTTTTACTCATTATTTTTTGCAATACAAGTTATTTTATACACCAGTTGTCATTATAAACCGAGCCTTGGAGAGTTAATCAAACTGTTTACCTATAATCTGTCTAAAGATATAAAAATTAGGAATCTTTTTTGAATTCAATAGTCCCAATTACCTACAGCATTGACCTTTTTGCGAATTTAACTCTCACTAGTTACTTCTCCATCAAAGCTAAATAAATATTTTGATGCGCTATATTGTATCCAGCATATCAGTATTTTACAAATTATGTAGTTAACCTTAAGAGATGTTACATAATTTGGTATTCGCAGGGTACATAGTGTAATGAATCTCTACTTTATGAGGAAAAGCCAGTGACATCTCCAATGAAACTTGTACAAATAGCTGAAAAATCCTCGATCGCAGAATTTTTCCGAGAATCTGTTGGTAAATGGAGTTCCCAAAGACGTTACTATACTTTACCGGATGGAAAAACCAAGGAAGTGGCGAGTATCATTACCATCCGTTTTTTAGAGGCGGGATGTGATGAACTACAAAAGCTGGCGCAGATGCATAATTTAGATGTGTCTATGGTGCTAAGTTGCGGTGCCGAAGTTTATTGGGAAAGCAAAAATGCCGTAACGGAAGCAAAAGAGTCCGAAGGTTCAACATTATTTGGTGCTTTAGGCAATAAATTATATCGCGATCGCGGTTTTGCAACCTCGAAACCAATTACCGCCGAGTACCATTTCCCCAATGCCAAGACTCTGTGCTTGCGTACCGAGTATAATGGCTCAGTATTTGAAGAAGAGTTAAAGTTTATTAGCGACAAGTACCGCACTCGTCAGTCAGTAATTTCTCGTTCTGGGGAACAGGTAATGATTGGACAGTATTTGGAAAAGCGGATTGAAGGATGAACGCAGAAGGTTTTGCTAATTTCAGCTTTCATGCTTTTTACCATTTGCCCCAATAAATATTTTCGCTGATTCTAACTAGAAACGTCAGCATATAGCCGTACGCTGGGGTTCCCATGGCTATCGGGGCACTAACCAACTTGGGATTATTTATTTTTGGTATTGGTTTTATTGGGTTAAGCCACCAATTAAATCGCGATCGTTCTCAACTTTGAGAACAAAATACCGAAATTAAATATTGACATTTAATTAATTCTTCCTTACCATGTATATGGAATGAGAAAGTCGTTGGCTATATTAACTATTTTGTTAAGTGATCAATAATAATTATATTATTGCAATTGAATAATGTTAATTTTACCTAAGAGTCTTGCACTACTAGGTTTATTTTGCTATTTATATAAAAGCATTAAAGATTTTAGGTCGATTTTAACCGACGACTTTCTCGTTCATCGTTGGCTCCAATTGTCCCCTTTAACGCTGCATATTTGATTTAAGAAGGAGAGGGAGCCTTTATTAAAGCATATAGAAATCGTTCTTTTTGAAAGATATATAGGTAAGTTTTGGGGTTTGAATTGTCATCCCTGAATATTTACCTTTGAGTTAGTTGTATTTGAGATAATCAAATAATTGATAATGGTGCTTTAAAAATTTTATTTCAACGCACCCTACAATACTGCTGAAAAAAATTACGTACTACCACAATTAATTAAAAGTTATTAAGGCGAGGGAATGATGAATCAAATAGCCTTTGTAATATTATTTCTCTATATTCGTTCATTTGAATTACCTAAATATCCCAAGGATTTTGATGATAGAAAAAGAGAGTCAAAACCTGATGATGATGAATTCAGAATAGATAAATTAAAGAGAAGA
>JBHJJJ010000318.1:0-12087 GCA_050042755.1 Rivularia sp. (in: cyanobacteria) | reverse complement strand
GATGGTGGAGGGGTAAGAGGGCTAGTTACAGCGATAATTTTAGAACGCTGAGAAAAAAAGTTGCAAAAATATGAGCCACCCACGCCACTTATTGATTATTACGATATTATTTCTGGAGCTTCTACAGGTAGTCTAATCGCTTGTGCTTTATCCAAAGGTTTGAATACTAGCGAAGTCAAAAATCTTTATATTAACCATTCTCACAGTATCTTTCCTCCGAATAAAATATTTATTCACAGTATTTTGAACTTAATTCGCTTGGGTTCTAGTCAGCCAATTTATGGTGATAAAGGTTTAACAATGGTACTGATATATATTTTTGGAAATCTAAAATTTGGCGAATTAATTAAACCGACAATAGTAACTAGTTACGACACTTATAACCGGCAAGCTATAGTATTTAAAAATACCAAAATAGCTCATCAGGATATTCCAGCATGGGAAATTTGCCGTGCTTCTTCAGCCGCACCAATAGGTTTTCCCGGTTACGAAATGAAAAATAAAGCTTTTTTAGAAGACTTGCAAAAAAAAGGTTACGCAATACCCCCAAAAACAGGTATACCCTTAATAGATGGTGGGGTATTTGCTAACAACCCAGCCTTGTGCGCTATCGCCGAACGTTTGCGATGGAATAAGAAATTACCACATAACCCCAAATGGAAATTATTTATACCAGAAAATGTGCATCAAAAAGATATTATAGTTGCCTCTTTCGGTACTGGACAACACGTCAAACAAATTGGCGCGAAACAAGTGAAACAATGGGGACTATTAGAATGGTTGAATCCCCGCCAAGACTTACCCTTTTTAGATGTACTGTTTGATGGTGCTGGCGATGCAGTCTGTTATATAGCGGAGCAAATTATTGGTAACACTTATTTTAGATTCCAACCGCATTTTGAGAAAAGTATACCTACTTTCAGCGCCAAACAAGAGAATCTTGATGCAATGATAATGTATACGGAAAAATATTTAAGTCAACCAGAAGTTGATAGCAAGCTGAATAAATTAGTAGAGATACTTAATCCTTCCCTGCGCTGTCTAGTTTAAAAAAACCGAATTTAGGAACTCGCGGAGTTAAGAGTTGGGAGTGAGAAATTTACTTCTCACCTCTTACCTATTACCTCCTCCTCCATCTCCCTATCCCTTTGAAATTAAATATTACAACAGAAATGTTCGCATATGTCTGAATGAAAAATCAGCCTCTTGTAACTTCGTAAGCAAAACCAAATATCATAAATAGATAGCAATATGAAAATTTGGGCTATTTCGCTATGGATCGCTTTTTTTGGAATAATATCCCCACTAAAAGCAACTGAAGTCGCGTACGCTTACGAAGGGAAAGACAATACTATAAAATCAAAAACGATTATATCAAGCAAAGCAATTGTTGTTAAAAAAGCTGAATTTGGAGTATTAAGAACCGACAAAGACGGTAAAGTTACATTTATTCCAACTACTAAAGTACCTCTCCAAGAAGGAAAAGCATACGGGTGGCGCATCCAACTTCAAGGTAACATCGGTGAATTAACATGGGAAGAAGTGTTAACTTTGCCAAAACCTCCCTTAACTTGGGGAACAGATAAGTTTGAAGATTTCTTTTTATCACCCGATGGTACAAAATCAGTGGTAAAGCGTACCGATTTAGTTCAAAAAGGTATGGTTAGTAATTTTTGGACTATTTCCACCGGAGATCCCCCAGGCAAATATATGCTAGAAGTATATGCAGATAAGCGTCGGATTGCTACTTTCAAGTTTGAGGTTGTTCAATCGGAACCGTGAAAGTTAGCTCTAAACCTATCTAATACACGGTTATCATGCTTTAGCAAACTTTAAACCCAAGCTGTGGGCTTCACGGGCACCCATATGATTTTTTTTAGAAGAAAAAAATTCTTATAGGAACCCTTCACAGGCTGGGCATCCTTTAAGCTTCAATCAGTATAGGATCCCAGCCCCTCCAGATTCTCGTCAGAATATATTAACAGCAGCATTTTCATCCATATCATGGGTACCCGTCAATAATTGCGTGATATTAAGAATTCTCTGTGTTTTTTGAAATTTCAATGCATTTTATTTTTATCTTGCAAGAGTATAAGTAAAGTGTGATACAAAACATAATATGTATTAATATCCATATAATCGACTTGTCACTCTTAATTAATGTAGATTCTATTTTATAAATAATGTGACTTAAGTATAAAAATAGATGGCTTGAATACAAATACAATTGACTCGGAAATATTCTTGAAGGGTAAATAACAGTTTTTACTGTTTTATTGATTCGCTATTTGAGATAATAGTAAAAGTATCCCGTGCAAGGTTTTTGTATTGCTTTCTCTGTTTGGAGCATGCCCTTTTCGTAAAAATGAAATAATTTTTGTTAGGGTGGGGTTGCACGAACTTATATGAGAGATCTACGACCTTGACCTTATTGCATAAAATTGTAATTATTATTACATAGCTTTATTTACTTATACTTTAGTGTCACGGAGCTGATTATTAAGTGAGCTCCATAGTGCGAGAAATTCAACTTTGTAAAAAGTTGTATAAAATCCAAATAAAGAGATACTTGTAAAAGTAAGTAAAATCCGAAAAGTTTGTATACTATCCAACTTAATAGGGGCTAATCAATAAAGAATATTTACTGCGATCGAAGTAGGAAACTGAACACTTTTTGACGGAACAAACTTTGATAATTTACTAAGAGGTATAACAAGTCGGAATCATGATACACAAACTTCTAACGAATTTGGCAATTGTATTTTACTTAGTAATGGCTTGTTGTTTCTTTATCCAATGGCTGGGGTTTTTTATAGATGATAAAGAAATGAATTCAGCACAGCGCTATTTTTCTATAGTTGTTTTAGTCGTTGCTACAATTTTATGGCCTTTAATCGTTCCTTTGGCTTATTTAGAGTTATTAAAGTTTCACAGAAAGCATAAACCAGTAATTGATTTACTAATAAATGTATCCGATGCTAAATTATGCGATGAATGATAAAAAATCTGTCTATTTTGCAATTTTATTAGACTTTATATATATTATTTTATTTAATCATCTATTGTTTTTTTGTACCTATGTAGTCCCTTGATATTATTTGCAATAAATTATATTAATATACCCCTAAAATTACAATTTATATTTTTATATGCCGTAATTTCATTTATAGGAATGGTTGCAACTGGCATATTTTTCTCCCGCTTGATTGCCGTTGACACTTTGTGAAATTATGAATGCAATTATAAGATTTCTAGTGTCACGCACCAAGGGGAGTATTGTGACACTGAGGTGAGTCCTGATTTATAAAAATATATGTTTATTAGAAATGGGAATAATCAGTATTAAGTAGGTAGGCACGGAAAATTACAGCAGATTTCATATAAATGAGGTACACATATATTATTTATAAGGCAGGGAGCAGGGGGCAGGGGGCAGGGGGAATGTACCTCATCTACTTGCAAAACGCTGTATAGTTGAGGGAAGGCAAAAGGCAATAGGTATCTCTAGTTTGAGGTTAATTTACTTTTATATAGATAGTTATGTTTTTTTGCGCCTACTTACTTAATACTTTGGTACAAGATAAAAGCTTAAACAAACTGGAACTAGAAACCCAGCTTCTTTCTAATTTTTTGTTGGAGTTGATTTAGGAGTTGGTGTTGGTGTAGGAGTTGGAGTTGATTTAGGAGTTGGTGTAGGAGTAGGTTTTGGTGTTGAATTAGTAGGAATAGGTTTGGGATCGGGATTAATAGGAATAGGTTTGATGGTAGGAATAGCTGCAGGAGTTGAAGAATTATTCGGAGTAGCTTTGGGTCTAGGAGATGGGCTTTTTTTGCTATTATCTACAGCTTTCCATTCTGAGAGGGAACGTTTAATTGCATTTTCAAAGTTTTTCGACACCAAAATAACTTCAACATTTTCATTTGGTTTATTAGTAAGCTCCTGAATTTGAGCGTAAACAAAACGGTTATCAAAGTTAGGTTTACCCAACATTAATTTATGATTTTTCTGATTATTCAAGGTAATATCAATAGTTGCTTGGGGTTGTTTTAAGCCAAATTCCGATAGTTTGTCAGCAGAGGTAGTTAAAGTGCTTTCGCTTTCTTCCTTTTCTAACAAATCTAACAAAAAGGCTACTATAGCATCATTAGCAGGTACGGTATCGGGAGATTTCATTAACCATCTACTACTATTTGATTCTTGAGAACGTTCTAAAATTATTGTTTCCGATGGAGTCGTTATTTTCAGTGTTTTGACATCTTCTTCTTTAAAAGAGAAAAGTTGTCGCTGTTTTTTCTTAACTTGCTCTTGTTGAGACTTCCACTGAATTTCATAGAAATAAACAAAACCACCCAACAAGACTGCTAGTAGTAATAAAACTAAAGTTGTTCGCTGTAATTTCATCTTAAATCAATTATCGGTATTGTTCATTGTTCATTGTTCATTGTTCATTGATAATTGTTCATTGATAATTGATAATTGTTCATTGATAATTGTTCATCGTCTTTGAAACCAAAGAAGTGCTGCTGCTGCGAAAGCAAGTATGGGTAAAACGAATATCGAAGATAATGCAATCAGATTTGCTTGTGCTTCAGAAAGGTTGAGACGACGATTTTTTGCTTCTTTCGGACGAATCGAAAGAGGTTGTGAATCTTGTTTGCTCAACCAAGTAATTGAATTAAGAAATACGTCTCCATTTAGTTGCTGAGAAAAGAAACCATCTGTAATAAAATCCGAATCTCCAAATACTACCATTCTTGATTCAGTGGGTTTTTTTTCTTCTGAAGCTATCGGAGTGGGGGATGGAGTGGGAGAGGGGGTTGAGGGGGTAGCTTTTGGTGTAGGTGTAGATTTAGCTTTTGGGGTAGCTTTTGGTGTTGGGGTAGGTTTAGGAGTTACTCCCGCTTTTGGTGTTGGAGAAGTTGTCGGAGTAGGTGTAGGTTTAGCTACTGGTTTAGCTGCTAACTTCTTAGTCAAAGCTACACCCAAAGTAAGAGGGCCAGGGCGATCGCCATTTTCGTTATATTCGAGTTCTTCACTTTCCCAATCGCTTTCAGCCCAAGTTGCGGGTAATGCTTGGGTTAATAACAAAGGTGTACTTTCAACGCCATCGACGGGAGTAGTTTCAATGGGACGCGCTAATTTGTATATAGATATACCACTTTGAAATTCTTTTGTAATGGGATGTTCTCCGTATTCTGTGACAACAGATATACCGGGAGGTTGTTGTTGGACACTTTCTGAAGCATTAATCGCCAAACGCCGATCTAAAGTGACTCCCCATTCTTGTAACAAAGCGTCTAATTCGGGATCGACACCTGGATCGACCATCACTAATAAATTACCACCATCACTAACATAATCCTGCAAAGCTTGGATTTCCCCATCTAATAAAGTCCGTTGGGGGCCAGCGAGAATTACAGCATCAGCATCTGAGGGAATCTGAGCAGTTTGGGTTAAATTCAAAGGTTCGGCGACATAATTTTGGTCGGCTAAAGCAAGAAGGGCTTGGGAAATTTTATTTTCTCCACGTTCTAATTGACGTTCGCCGTGTCCTTGGAGAAAATAAATTTTAGAGGTATTGGGGCTATCAATTTGTGCCAAACGATTAGTTAACCTTGATTCAGAAAGGCGTTCCTGTGGATTAACTACCTGTACTAATTGCTGATTTTCACCCGATTCTAAATAAACTTCACCATAATCTTTGACATCAAACTTATTAGTCAAATTTGGTCTAGCTAAAGGATCGACATATTCAAATTGAAAATTTTTACTTTGCCGCTGATAATTTTCCAGTAAATCCTCATCTAAAGGATTTTTATTCGCATCAAATATCCAAACTTTTACAGGTTTTTCTAAATTTTTTATTACTTCTTGGGATTGAGGAGCAAGAGTAAACAAATTAGTCTCAGTTAAATCGGTGCGGATATTGTAGCGAGTAGCTAAAAAATTAATTAGTCCTAAAATTGCCACTACAGATAAAGTGGCGATTAATGCATTAGTACCAACAGTAGTAGAACGACGACTCCACCATTTAGTAGAATAGCTTTGCCATAGTAACCAAATAATGGCGATCGCTAATCCTAAAATTATCAATACCAGGGGAATAATTCCCCAATCTTGCGATACAAAACCCACCGTCAATCCTGCTGTTATTAGAAACGGTGCCAACCAGATCGTATATTTTCCAATTCTTTTCATCAGATATAAATTAAATCTCCAAGCTCAAAAGTTAAAGGTCAAATTTAATAACTTCTAACCAATAACCACTAACTCCTAACTTCTAACTCCTTACCCCTGTACAGACGTAGCACTGCTACGTCTCTACAACTCCCAAATCCTAACCACTAACAACTAACTCCGCGAGCTCCTATTGCCGTTGAAAGCGAAATGCATCAATTGATTGGGCGGTAAGAAAAATACCCAAAATAATGTAGCTGAAAAATAATACCAGACTACCAGTATCAAATATCCCTTGTATCATGTTGCTGTAATGCTGTAATAAGGATAAATGACTCAAAATTTCTCCTATAGGACCACCAATAGTTTTGGCGATTAAATCAATAAATAACAACATTAAAATTACCGCGAAAGTGAGAACTGCGGATAAAATTGTGCTGTTAGTTAAAGATGAAATAAACATTCCCAAAGATAAAATTGATGCTGCAAGTAAAATTAATCCGAAATGACCGAGCAAGGGAATTGTAAAGTGAGCAGCTGGTTCTGATGCACTCAAAACTATGGCTTCTAATATCATCAGGGGCAAAATCAATGTGATGAAAAATGTTAATACACCTAATAACTTTCCAACAGCTACTGCCCAGTTAGTGATGGGAGATGTAGCTAAAAGTTCCAAAGTTCCGCGCTTGCGTTCTTCTGCATAAAGCCCCATGGAAAGAACCGGCAATATGAATAACAAAAGCCATCCCATTCTGTCTAAAAATGCTTTAATAAATTCGTAGGGAACATCTATAGCAGGCATTGGAAATCCAAATCTTTGTGACCTTAACTCTAAATCCGCCACTGCTGCTAAAATCCCTTGTGGACCTAGTAAAATTAAGACAAAAAATAATCCACCTAAAAACCAAAAAATACCGGCAATGGCATAAGCCAAAGGTGATACAAAATAGGTTTGTAATTCTCGACGATAAATAGCAATTATATTACCCAGTACTATACCCATTTAAGCCGCTTCTCCAACATTTACTTCCTCATCTTCTGTCTGGGTTTCGTCTTGTTTCTCCTCCCGAGTCAACTGTAAAAATACATCTTCCAAGGTAGCGTTAATTCGCCGCATTTCGTGTAAGCCAAATCCCGCTTGATACAAAGCTGAGGCGATAGTGTTTCCCGGTTCAGTTCCCGCCTCAGATACTACCCGCATTCTGACGCGGTTTTCTCTGAGTTGATTTTTACCGCCTCCCACTGATTCGACTAAGTTGACTCCAGGCAAATTTTGTAACATTTGTTTAGCTAAAGCAGCTTCTCCTTCAACTTCTAATTCGTAACCGGAACCGCCGGTTAACTCATTCATTAAATTGTCTAGTGTATTAGTTGCGACAACTTTTCCGCCATTGATAATTGCTACGCGGTTACAAGTCATGCTAACTTCTGGCAAAATGTGCGTAGAAATAATAATTGTATGACTGCCAGCGAGGCTTTTAATTAAATTGCGTACATCTATGATTTGTCGGGGATCTAGTCCCACCGTGGGTTCATCAAGAACGATCGCAGGTGGATCGTGGACAATTGCTTGAGCAATGCCAACTCTTTGACGATATCCTTTAGAAAGTTTGCGAATTAGTACGTGGCGCTTTTGGGTTAAATTACAGCGTTCCATTGCTGCTTGTACTTTACTTTTGCGATCGCCAGCGCTAATCCCTTTAATGCGTGCGACTAAAAACAAAAAACCTTCTACTGACATTTCTGGATACAGCGGTGGATTTTCTGGTAAGTAACCGATTTTTTGTCTTACCGCCAAAGAATCCTCATGGACATCAAAACCAGCAATTCGCGCCGTACCGCTCGTTGCCGGTAGATAACCAGTTAAAATCCTCATGGTAGTGGTTTTTCCGGCACCATTAGGTCCTAAAAAACCCAAAATTTCTCCTTCTTCAACACTGAAAGTAACATCCTCTATAGCTGAGGTAGAACCGTATACTTTATTCAGATGCTCAACTTCAATCATTTAATTCAAATGCTACGCTTGGATACAACAAATTTATATTAATACCAACAACCATTATCGATAATAATAAACCTTCATTTTAGAGAAATTATACGTGGGGTATAGGACATAGGACATGGGGTATTGCAAGCCCTAATTACTTAAGAGTTTTAAGCTTTTTTCAACACCGGAGTTCAAAATATACTAGTACTTTTTGTGACTTAAAAAGCAGAAAAAATGAGTATAAAACACTATGTTATATAAAACATGTAAAAAGTGAGGGTATACGGTATTACATATTCTTGAACAGTCAACAGTCAACAGTTAGGAGTTAGTTCTCCAAGTACCCCGTGCCCGTGCCCATTCACGCCTTTAGCGTGCGGGCGTAGCCCAATGCTCTTTTTAATAAACAATGGTGAATTCGAGCTTAACTACAACAGTTTATGTCAATCCAGTCACTGGAAGTGATACCAATAATGGTTCGAGATTGTCTCCCTTTAAAAGCCTTAGTCATACTTTAAATTCTGTTCGTCTACCCGTAATTATTCAATTAGCTCCTGGAATTTATCATGCTCCAAATGGCGAAGTCTTCCCACTAATTGTTCACGGTGGGGTTTGGATAGTGGGTTATGAAGCAACCAAAGGTGAAGGTATTTTAATTGAGGGGAGTGGTGACTATGAAACTAAAAGCTTTGGCTTACAAAATATAACCCTAGTTCTTGCATCAAATGCCCAATTAATGGGTGTAACTGTTACAAATCCGATTAATAAAGGTACGGGTGTTTGGATTGAATCCACATCTCCTACTGTCGCTAATAATACTTTTTTAAAATGCCGTCGAGAAGGAATATTTATTAGTGGTAATGCCAAACCGGCTATTTTAGATAATATTTTTTTCCAAAATGCTTCTGCTGGCTTGGTAATGGCACGCAATGCTAAAGGCGAGATATTGCGAAATGTGATGCAAAAAAATCCTATCGGTATCGCCATCAGCGATTTTGCCGCGCCTTTGGTAGCTAATAATAAAATATGGTTAAATCGTACGGGGATCGCTTTGTCCCGAGAAGCACGCCCAGTACTTAGAAATAATCTGATAGCCGATAATTTTTCAGGGGGTTTGTTGCTTAACGGTAATTCCACCCCCGATTTAGGTAGTTATCAAGATCCCGCTGGTAATACTTTTCGCGATAACAATGAATATGATGTGCAAAATACTACCTCAATTAAATTGGTATCGGCAGGTAATTTATTAAATCCAACCTTGGTCAAAGGGTTGGTAGAATTTGTTATTACCACAGATAGTCCCAAACAGTTATCTGTTAATAGTAATTTCCGCGATTTAAGCGGACATTGGGCAGCACTTTTTATTGAAGCATTGTACGAAAAAGGATTAATTGGCGGATATACAAATGGTACATTTGCACCAGAAGCGCCGATTACTCGGGCGGCTTATGCTGCAGTTATTTCTAAGACTTTTAAATTCGCTTTAAAAAACAAAGTAAGTAAATTCACAGATGTTCCAGCAGACTTTTGGGCAGCGCCTGCTATTTATCGCAGTGCTAGTATGGGCTTTATCGGCAGCTTTCCGGATGGTTCATTTCGTCCGGGGCAAAATTTATCTAAAATTCAGGCAATAGTCTCAATTGTTAGGGGTTTAAAACTCAAGGGCGGAAAACCGAACATTTTGACAACCTACCGCGATCGCGCTCAAATTCCCAGTTACGCTACCAACGCAATGGCGATCGCTACCCAAAAATTATTAGTAGTGAATTACCCCCAGACTGAGCAATTGGAACCCTTAAGGGATATTAGCCGTGGTGAGGTGGTAGCGTTGATTTATCAAGCCTTGGTACTCTTGGGTAAGCAAAAACCGATAGTTTCTCCCTACATCGTTAAACCCGATGTGGATATACCTTCATTTACCGATTTAACAGCACATTGGGCAGAACCATTTATCCGAAGTTTAGTTAGCCTAGATTTAACTAGCGGTTACACTGACGGTACATACCAACCGGATACACCAATGACACGGGCGCAATACGCCACCTTAATCGTGAAAGCTTTTAATCCTACACCAAAGCGTTATTTGGGTGATTTTTTCGACATCCCACCCATTTTCTGGGCATATAAAGCCATTAAAGCTGCTGCACAGGGCGGTTTTGTGGGAGGATTTAGCGATGGAACCTTTCGTCCTCAAGAAAAGGTACAGCGGTTACAAGTGATTGTTTCCCTAGTCAACGGGCTTGGATTACCAACAGCTCACGATCGTGTTTTACATAACTTTACAGATGCTCAAATCCTTCCCAAATATACCCGAACGGCAGTTGCAACTGCTACACAACAAAAAATTGTGGTAAATTATCCAGACCCTCTTAAAATCGAACCAAAACGGGAAGCAACGCGAGCTGAAGTAGCAGCAATGGTTTATCAAGCACTGGTAGCTATAAAACGCACACCTCCCATTAATTCACCATATATAATTTTTCCTACCGGCAATTGACCAGTAAAATATATTCACGATGTTATTTGTAATTAGCCGTAACTCCAGACGAGTCAATTACCTGCGGTTTACCTTAGACTTGCAAGGGCGAGACTTAGGTAACCGCTGTAATTAACTAGCCCAGCAGTTGCTCAATAAGAGCAAAAACTTACGAGTTTTTCGTCTCGTTTGTATTATCTTTAAACGACTTTGGTAAATTGCTGTTAGAGAGTACATCCTATAATTCAGTGAGCGAAGGGACTTAAACGAGTTTGCTAGTTACTAGGATTAGATCCATTCAAAAACTAGTACCCAACCACAACTAGTGACTGATATTCCTCACCCAATAAATTGGAAGTCTCGTGCTAGTAAATAAGATAAAGGCAATTTATATTTTGTAAGGAACTGCACCCAGAGTAGCGGTCATAAACTGACATTATATATAGGTTACACCGTTCTCGGTGAAGGCAATTCCAAACATTTAGGAGCGCTACCCAATGAAATAAGAGATACTTGGGAATAGTACACCGTATCAAAAGGCACTTTATTTTTTTTGCAGATGGTAGCAGAATATATGCCCATCATCCCCAGTTTCGGATCCATGTTCACCCAAACCTCGAACGTGACTAACAATTTGGCAGTATCCCTGTTAACACATTACAGTTTTGATCTCGGTGGGTATGGTGCCAGCGAGTTAGTCAAGCGTTGGGAAAAACAATATCCGTCAAATTGGGTGCACTTGGCAGCAATAGAAGCATTGTATCAAGGACGTTACAAAGCTGTTTCCGTACAGCAAATATTAACTCTTTGGTTGAGAAGAAATCATCCTACCTATCATTTCAACTTCGAGTTTGAACGCTTAATTTGCAACAACTTACCGCAGGATTTGAAATGGAATAGCTTGCCACCAGCATTACCTAGTGTGAATGTGAATGATAATTCTACTATCAAGGAGGCAATGAGGAATTACCAATTATCGCAAACAGTAAATTCCTCACATCAAAGAAATCTTCAAAGGCAAGAAGCCACAGAAGAGCCAGTAGAAGAGAATAATTACCATACACCAGAATTAGTAAGTGCCGAAGCCGAAGATAACTTCAACGCGCAAAATGTATCAAAAGCACTCCCCGCCTCATCTGGTATGGTTTTATCCACGCCCAAATCTCAAATATCAACCATCCGTAACTCAAGCTCACCAACCTTAACAGAAACAAGAAACCATGTCGTTACAGATTCTGCAAGTAAAGAATTAGAACAATCGGAATCGTCAGAAAAACCTGTAATTCCCAAAGCTCTAGCAAAGCTTCTCCCCCCAGCCAGAAATCATCCTCCCATAGAACAATTCACCCCAGAAAAAAGTGATACTTCCGAAACAATTACATCAAAGCTTAAAGCCATTGTGACGGAGAAGTGAGGGGGATGGGGAGATGGGGAGATGGGGAGTTG
>JBHJJJ010000317.1:0-8822 GCA_050042755.1 Rivularia sp. (in: cyanobacteria) | reverse complement strand
CCCCCATCTCCCCATCCCCTCTAACCACGCGCACAGTTTCACCCATAGGGTTGGGATGAATAGGAATATCTAATGGCTCAGATAAGGTTGACCAAAGTAATTTACCAGTAGCGTCAAACCATTCTAAATCAATGCGATCGTCGTCGCGGGTGTCAGCATTATCACGGAAACTTGCCTCTACATTAACGCTAAGTTGAGTATTATTGGAGTTTACTGCTTCGATAACTAAGGAAGGTTGTACTACTTCCACCACATGATTCAAGGTATCGTCAATTCGCTCAATCAAAGTACTGCGGACATATAAATATACTCCACTAGCAAATAACAGTAATAACACAGCTGTCACGGCGGTATACCAAATCGCAAGACGACGACGAGTAGCTTGAAACATATGTAGGAATCCGGTTTATGGAATGGGGAATCGGCAGTAGGGAATGGGGAATCGGGAGTAGGGAATAGTGAATGGGGAGTAGGGAATAGTGAATGGGGAATGGGAAACTAAATCAATTAGGATTCCTATATCAAGGTTAAAGGTTAATAGTTGTGATAAATCAACTAGACGTAGCAATACTACGTTTCTACAATTATTTTTCTCTCTCCTAGAGTATACGTATAATATTTTAGTCAAACCCCAGTGAAGATTAAGTGCTATTACGTATATTTAATTTACTTTTAAGCTGCGTAATTCCATATTCTCACTGAAGTTGTATTTCAGGAGTAGAGGTTACATTCTTGATGTAAACCTGTTACGAAGCAATCAACAAAATTAAATGAAGATTCTATCAATAACAATTGGTTATTTATTGTCAAATTTCAATAACCTTGTTAATTGAGTAAAAAACAAAACAATCAAAATGTATAGGAGTTTAGGAAAGTGTGTTTACAGAGGAGCGATTGCAAACTAGTCGGTTAGTGAAAATTGACGCTCTAAATTCTTGTAAGTTCCCCATTCAAAAAGAAGTGACAGCATAAGGTAAAAAGAAAAAATCTAGGCAGTTTTATGACAAGAAACTGTTAAAGCAAGTATTTACTGAATCTCGTTTATGAATTGTCGCTTCAAAAGTTAATCACTTATATAAACGAGATCAAGGTGACAGATTTATAATCAATTATTCAAGGAGGTGATGCATCGAAAAAAGTCAATTATTTTGAATAATTTGATTGTCTTCATAACCAAATTTAGTTTCTTAATTACTCTCGGGCTTACCAGGGAATTTCTATCAAACCGCTTAATTATTTAATTAAAGTATGAAGTTAAAGTTATGGTTTTAAAAACCTTGTATTAAAAGTAATGTACCGGAGTATTGGCTGCATAAATCCAGGCGTGCATATTTTGATATCTCTGAAAACTTCATTCTAAAGGTTTAATCTTTCATCCCTTTAGCAAACTAATTTGGATAAGTCAAAGAAAGAGAGTTTATCAAATAAACAACATTTACCTTATTACCACCACCACAGAGAATTAACATGAATAAGAAAGTATTAGGTCTTTTGGCTGCAAGTGCAGCAGTAGTTGGTAGCGCTATTTTTGCTACACCAGCCCGTGCAGTTAAGCAAAATGTCAACGTTAATTTGACTGTAGATGAAGTACTGTTTTTAAAGACTTTCCAAACTGTTGAATTGCGGGTTACTCAAGGTGAATTAGCCGCAACACAAGAGTCTACAGTAGAAGGCACCACCGACGGTACAAACCAGCTAAATTTAGGTGGTGTTACCGTAAATGAGACATCTGGCACAACTGTAACCAAAACTATAAATGAGCTTTATGCCGTTTATTCAAATGACGAAGATGCAGAGGTTCAAGTCAGGGTAACAGTCGATCCTAATAACGATAGACTTTTTCTGGATGGCCAAGAAGACGAGGGTTATGCATTAATGACAGTTGAAAATCAAGACTTTAATGATAATGCACGTAACCTCGAGAATATTGATGAAGATGATATCGAAGGTGAGAAGCCTATAAGAATTGGAGGAGTTCAACTTAAATTTGATTTTAAAGATGACGACGATAATGATAGTGAACCTGAAGCAGGTAGTTACGAGGGAGGCGTAATCGTAGTAGAGGCGATTTCGGAAGGTGAATTCGCTGAATAAAGTTTAACTTTGATCATTTCTGGCGCAGGCTAGTGAAGCCTGCTTCCAGTTTCTACGGATTTAACCAGAATTAACTTATACCAATTATGTATGGGGCTGCGCGCTCATCGCTCTCACCCTGTAAGGGTGGAGCTACAGTTACAAAGCCCATCTCTGTGGGCTGCTCCCGGCGCATTTTTATAAATATTTGGTATTCATCATCAACAGGAAATTTGTTAAGAATACAAAAACTGAATTCATCTCATAATTAATACCATGAGCAGCCAACGCAAACTTAGGTACTGCTTGGCTATAGTTGTGGCACTTCTTGGTTTACCACAGCCACTAGTTTTTGCAGAATCACCCACTGAGCTTAATCAAATATCAACTGAGAAATCACCCAGGTTGACAAATATTGGAGCAAACGACTTTTTTGTTAACGGGCGACAAAGTAGTACAGTCACAAATTCTCAAGGTTTCTATACTTCTCTGCCATTTAAGAGCGACACAACTCGCACTGTGACGTGGGAAATGCGAGTTAATAAAAGTGAGTTAAGGCAGCCTTTAGAAATTGAATACGAAGTGATCGATGACAACAATAGATCCAATCAACTCAATAAAGAAATATCAGGTACCGATCCTACGCTTCCAGTCACCGTAACACGTCTCGAAAACCAAGAAAGCACTGAAGAAGATTGCAGTAGTGAAACTGAAGGTGAATGCGAGACTCTGCTAGTCAAAGGTGCAGCACAATTAACGATCGATATTTCTCAATTTAGACAAGCGGGTGAATATAACGGGAATTTATCGGTATGTCTAAAAAACAACGACGGTGGATGTATTTAGGCGCGTAAGTTTTGCAAGTTTCAAGTTAAACCGCAACGCTGATTTTATGTCGGGTGAATTTTGCGTCATGAGTGTGAGGAAGTTACAAGTGCAAATATTGAGAAAAACAACAGCAGCAGCACTAAGTTTAATCGGTTTCTTAGCCTGGGGAAACAAGAGCGCCGATGCGATTCATATTGGTGTTAGCCCACCCCGGGTTGAAGTCAAGATCAAAGATAAATCTCGCTCTAAAACCATTAAAATTGGTAATTTTGATAAAAAGCCCGTGCGAATGAGGGCTTATGTTCGTTCTTGGACGCTTGATAAAAATGGTAAATTTAAATTAGTCAAATCTACTGAGAAAACTTTAGACCAGTGGATTGTTTTTACTCCTTCAAGATTCACTATTCCCCCTGGTGGTACCCAAACTATACGTCTGGCAATTCGTCCCAAAGTTGAGCCGAATCCAGGGGAACATAGAGCCATGCTTTACCTCCAAGAACTGCCACCAAAAGGTAGAGATCCAAAGGCTGTTGCTACTGTGGGACGTTTGGGTGTTTCTATTTACGGTTATGCAGGAGATGTCAAAAAAGTTGGGGTTCTCTATTCCGTAAATGTAGATTCCAAACCGAATGGTGTTAAGGCTGTATTTGACGTTTCCAGCAAAGGAAATGCCCACGTACGGATGCAAGGACAATATACAATCTGGCGTGCTGCTAGCTATCCGGGAGCAAAAGCAACAGAACCCTTGAAAAAAACTGCTAACGAACCTCTCAAATTACCGCAGGATGTATTACACGCAGGAAAAATTAAGTTGACTCCTGTATTAGCAGATACTCGCCGTCAGTTAGTATTACCCATCAAAAAGAAATTACCACCGGGTAACTATGTTTTAGATATCAATGCCGATTTGAGTGGAGTAGCAGTTGATAAAGGTATTCCTTTCACAGTACCTGCATCTGCTAGTGTTCCCCAGCCTGGAAAGTCACCTGTAACTTCTTTGAGTAGGGAGTAGGGAGTAGGGAGTAGGGAGTAGGAATAAACCTTTTTATGCTAAAAAACATTCTTTTACTTGCCATTTGGTTTATTTATACCTACCTATTTAATGCGAGTAATCCCGTGCAGGTAATTTAAATCATAGCGGGCAAGATGCCCGCACTACAAATAAAATTGAACGCTTCTAAGTTGATTTATTTTTATTTATTTTTTAACAATATCTTCGTTGCATCTATCTACTTTTTCATATCACTAATACTATAATTCATCGCTCACAGCCTATATCAGGCTATATTTTGATAACTTTGTGCCAAGTATGCTCTACCTAGCTTTACCACCTATACCGACCGCAATTGTCAGTACATTAACTCCAGAGTCTTCAATTGAAAATAGTGATTGTGAATCGCTACAAGTTAAGTCTAAAAAATCTGAACTTGTAAATAAATTACTAGGTAAAATACTGGCTGATTCTGTTTCAACAAAACCTTGTGCTACCAAAAATAAAAATTCTGCAATTACTCAAAAGAATACCCAACAAAGTAAGCAACTTAAAGATTTTGCATCGGTAGCGCCTTTACCAACTCCAGAAAAACCCAGTTCAACCGCAACCAATAGTTTGGGTGATAACGATCGAGCAGCAGTTGATAAGACAATTTCTCCTGATGTAATTGAAAAAGCCAGGGAACAAAAGCAATCTGAAATTCATAGTAAATCTGTCGAACCAAATGCCATCGGTAAAATTCTGGCAACGGTACAGGAATTAATTAATGTTTCCCTATACGCCTCAATTAATAATACTATTGGCGATACTATCGAACCAAAAACCCAAACTTCTAGAAAGGTGGCTTCTCGTGTTCCTAACTCCGCAGAAACTAGTGAGGAGAAGAAATTAGAAGAAAATAATAGTAATGCTGGCAATCAAAAAGTTGCTGGGAATACTAATATAAATACAGCAAAAATTCTGGCGGTTGTTCAAAAATTAATCAGCGCTTCTATATCTGCTACTTTAAATAATAAAATTAATGATTCTCTTAAGATTGATATTCAAAATCCTGGAGAAATAGCTCTTGAGATTCCCAAAAAGGATAAAAAACAAAACAATAATAATCAACAAAGAAATAACCGTAAAAAAATAGCTGCAAATAATCAGAAAAGTCAGAATAGCCTGCGTAATTCTTTAATAAATAAGTTGCGGGGTAAAAATGATATCAGACTAGCACAAATACCAGGGGAACCTTTTATCGTTGGTATTATGATCAACGGTCGGGAAGTTGGTACTTTAGATATCATTGAAGAAGATAATACCCTGTTAATTCCTTTGGAAAGTCTTGGGGAATTTGGAGGATTTTCTGTCAAAAAAACGAATGTTGGGATTGAAGCTGAAACTCCTTTAGGAATAGTTGAATTTCCACCAACTGTATTAAAACAAATTAACGGGTTAACCTACGTTAGTAAAGAAATACTTCAAGAAAAATTAAATATCAGTTTAGAATTAAATACCGCCGATTTAACTTTATTAGCTGACTTACCTTGGCGTGGGGGTAGCAGACAAACTCGAACTACCGCAGAACTAAAACCTGATTTTCTGGCACCAGGTACTGGACTTTCAAGCCTAAGACAAGAATTAAATATAACTAGCCGTAGTGGAGACACAAGCTTACGGAGTTCTACACTTTTAGGTGGAAGATTGGCTGGAGGTACTTGGCGTTTGCGGCTTAATAATAACTTTGAAAACGAGCCAAATCTAACTGAATACTTTTTCTATAGACGTAGCAATCAATTTCGCTATCAAGTAGGTCGTCAAAGAGTCGGTTTACACCCTCTATTAAATGGACTGGAACTAACAGGATTACAATTCGGTTATAGCAATCTACCGACACAAAATTTTGGTTCTAGTTCCGGTGCTAGTGAAATTTTACCGAGACGTTCGAGGCCAGTACAAACATTTCGCGGTGAAGTTCCTCCGGCAAGCGTTGTCCAGTTAAGAGTTGGCGGTGTTAGAGTTGCACAGCAACAGGTAGGATTTAATGGAATTTACGAATTTCTTGATGTCAGATTGCCCGTTGGGCAAAGTAATGAAGTCGAAATTTTAGTTTTCGATCGCAATAATTTACGTTCTCCAATTGATATTCGTACTGTCAGAATCAGTGCATCCGACTTATTACTAAAAGCTGGTGGAAATGTACAATTAGGTGGATTAGGTTTTAGCGGAAATTTAGTTCAAGATAGTTTATTTAGCGATGACGATACGGATGATGATGACGGTCAAATTGTTGGTTTCTATCAACTGCGTCAAGGACTTTCAAATAATTTAACTTTTGAAAGTTCATTACAAGCAGTACCTGATTCTTTTCAAGGACAAGCAGGTTTAGTTTGGCGTTTAGCAAATCCCGTAATCTTATCAGCAAGTGTGGGTAATTCTTTTGATAAAGTCGGTTATGCTGCCAACTTAGGTATAGAGTTAGAAAACTTAGAAATAAATGCCAATTCCCAATCGTTACCGCAGGGATATAGAAATGGTAAAGACACTAATTCGGAACGTACTAATCATAGTTTAGAATTCAAGTATCGGTTCGGGAATAAATTAAATTTGGGCTTTATTGCTCGCAGCCGTGATAGTAATAATGAATCTGATAATTATATTTTGCCAACTTTTTCAGCCCGTCCTTTTTCTAATCTTTCTTTAAATGGAAGACCTGATATTTATGGAAGTTATTTATTCAACGCTTTTTTCAGGCCCAATAGAGCAACAAGATTATCTTTTAATACTTATGGTGATTCCTACAATTCAGATTTGAGATATAATCTGAACCGTAATAATCAACTATTTTTTGGAACTGAATTTGGCAACGATTCAGATGCTCGTTACTCAATAGGTTTCGGCCACAATGCTTCGAGCTTCAGGAAATTAAGCTGGAATGTGGGATTAGCCTACAGCGATGGAGATGTAGGGCCGAGTGCGGGTGCCAGTATGCAAGTACTACCAGGACTATTTGCCAGACTAAATTATCGAGCTATACCCTCTAGAGGAGGTAGTTTAAGCGGATTAGATGATGGGCGTTTGAGTCTATCATTGACATCAGATATGTCTGTGGCTGGCGGTAGATTCACTCCTGCAAGATATAGCGGCATCAGCAAAGAGCGCGGGGCAATTTCTGGGAAACTGGCCATCGAAGGAGAAAGCAAAGGCTTTGATTTAAGTAATTCTATTGTGCGCGTTTACAATACTCGCAACAAAAATGTAGGTGCGACAAAAACTGACTCTAACGGTAACTTCTTTGTCGGTAACTTGTCAGAAGGAGTTTATGTAATTGAACTTGAGCCAGAAGAATTACCAATCGAACTCGCAGTATCTAAAACTAGTTTAGTTGCCGAGGTTGCTCCATCAGGGGTGACTCGCGTAGACTTCCCCGTGAGAACTGAATATGGGGTTGCAGGAAAGATTACAGATGTATCCGGTCAACCTTTGACAGAAGTAAGTATAGAATTAATTAATAATGCTGGCGCACGAGTATTATCAGGAACAACGGATCAATTTGGTCTTTATCGTCTTGATGGTGTTCCTGTTGGTAAATATACCTTGCGTGTTTCTGCCTCAGATGAGTTAAATTCCAACGGTACTCTTCCCAAACGACAAGTAGAAATTAAAAATAAGTTTGTTTATAACCAAAATCTACAGTTACCAGTCTCCGCAGCGACGAAGGAGGAGAAACAGTGAATAGTTATCAGGCACATTTTTTTGTAGGGTGCTGTGACACTTAGAGTTAATTTGAAGGTGGCTGTAAGGCTTATAGTGTCACGCACCATCCGAGTGTTGTGACAATCGCATAAGTCCAGTTTAATTATTAAGAATAATATTATTTAAATTTCGTGATGCTTTTAGTTGATTTTAACTGATATCTTACTAGGACATTACTCCAATCGTCTTAACAGTTGCTAGCCCCACATTCTCGCCTTGAAATGAATTTCAAGGCTAATACATCAAGTACGTTAAAACGTACTAAAACTCTCTATCAGTCGTCTTTAGACGACTTCTGATATTAGCCTTAGAATTCATTCTAAGGTGGTTCTAAAACCCTCTATCAGTGGAAGATTACCTATAGCGTAGGTTGGGTTGAACGATTCGTGTTACCCAACATACTGTTGGGTTTCGTTCCTCAACCCAACCTACAAACTGATTTCTTTGGCTAATCTGGGAATTTTTCAAGTTTTGATACTAGCTCAGGATCATTTTTTTCTAAATAATCAATTAGCTGTGGTAATTTATTTCTTGTAACTAGATGCTCTGCTAAATCAATTGCTTTGTTTATTCCTTGGCCAGGTAAAGTACTATAGCTAATATTTAAATCCTGACAAAGCGCCTTAAGTTTATCGTCATCATAAAAATATTTTTGTAACCATCTACGTAATAAACCACGATCATTTTCATATTTATTTACTATTAAGACAATCAATGAATCAGTAGATAAATCTTCTTCTTGATCGTCTTCTACTAGCGAAATATAAAAAATATCATGATTATAAAACTTACACCGATCTTGAATTTCTAATATTACATATTTTGCATCACTTGTGTCATTATGAAACAACTCCCACAATTGAGTAATTTTATCTGAACCTGCGATATTTCCTAATGCATCTACGGCACTCCTACGAACATAGGAATCTTGATCATTTAAAGCATTAATAAGAGGCTCAACTGCTGTAGAACTGCCGATATTTCCTAATGCTTCTGCGGCTCTCCAACGAACATCGTCATCTTGATCATTTAAAGCATTAATAAGAGCCTTAACTGCTGAATCACTGCCGATTTTTCCTAATGCATATGCGGCACTGCTACGAACATAGGAATCTTAAAGATTTAAAGCAAAACTCAGAGCAACAGAAGCACAATCAAAGCCGATTAATACTAATGCATGAAAATCACT
>JBHJJJ010000316.1:0-23201 GCA_050042755.1 Rivularia sp. (in: cyanobacteria) | reverse complement strand
CCTCTCCCCCCTCTCCCCCCTCTCCCTAAAACTCAACCACCACAGGCGTATGATCGCTTGGTTGAGTTAACTTTCTCGGTTCGATATCAATAGTGCAATTTTTGGCGCGATCGTACAAATCGGGAGTAAGATAATGATGATCGATGCGCCAGCCTCGGTTGCGACGAAATGACGCAGCCCGATAATCCCACCAACTGTAATGTCCGCCAACTGATGTAAACTTACGAAATGCATCAGCGAATCCCAAAGTCAATATATCTTGTAGAGCTTGTCGTTCTGCCTCAGATGACAAGATATGATTTTTTGGGTTTGCAGTATCGTGAATATCTTTATCTTCTAAAGCAATATTGAAATCTCCACACATACATATATTGGGTGTATATTTCTGCTGTTTTTGCAAATAATCCCCCAATATCTTCAACCATTGCAATTTATATTCATACTTTTCACTACCTATTGAAGAACCATTCGGTACGTAAAGATTAATCACTTTAATGCCATCAATAACACCCGAAATTACTCGCTTTTGTTCGTCCCACTTGGAATCAATATCTGGTAAAATCGACGTGAAACCAATCGAAACATCATCCAAAGGTTTGCGGCTAACTATAGCAACACCGTTGTATGATTTTTGCCCAGAAGTATAGAGATGATAGCCCAATTCTTTAAAAGCTTCTTGGGGAAAGCTTTCATCTACAACTTTAGTTTCTTGCAAACAAAGTACATCAACAGCACTTTCTTTCAACCAATTAACGGTGTGTTCCAAACGAGTTCTGATTGAATTGACATTCCAAGTCGCGATTTTCATTACAAGTTTAAGATTTTAAGCTACAGACTATAGGTTAAAGGTCAAAGGTCAAAGATTGATACAGTACTTCTGTGTTTGGCGTATTTACAGAATTGAAATCTCTCCGACTTGATAAATATCCTCGTTTATCCTTATCTTCCCGCCTCCTAAAAACTCGGAAAACTCCGAAAAACCTTAACAAAAATCATAAATAACAAAAAAAATGTATATCCAGATACAGAAAAAACTATTTTCTATAATCCCAAGGATAGATGATGGAAGAAACAAACAACCTGTAAGTTGTAAATGTAGTTGTTTAATAATAAATTATTGAAAATCTGAGAAAGTTTGGAAAAATTAGCCAAACTCAATTGATCAACATTAGACTTATTATCAGTCAATGTGATTAATTAAATCTCAGATGGGTGAGTCATTTTTCTCTACCCAATCTAAAGCGAAGTCCTATTTAATATGGACTTTTTCAATTGCAGAGACATAAATAACCTATGAGAATCGCTCAAGTAGCCCCTTTAAGGGAACGAGTTCCGCCTCCTTCTTATGGAGGAATTGAGTTGGTAGTCAGTCACTTAACCGATGAATTAGTTCGTCGGGGTCATGAAGTAACCTTGTTTGCTTCGGGTGATTCGCTCACTGATGCGAACTTAGAAGCAGTTTGTGAAAAGGCTTTACGTTTAGATCCCAATGTTTCAAACTACGATGCCTACGAGCTGCTTGAACTAAGCCAAGTTTACCAACAAGCAGCGGAATTTGATTTAATTCATTCCCATTTAGGTGTTTTAACTTTGGCTTCGGCGGGATTGGTGAGGACACCAACAATACATACTTTGCATAACAGCTTTAATCCAGATACTGCAAAGATATATACCCACCACTATAAACAACCATACGTTAGTATCAGTGATGCCCAGCGAAAGATAGACCTGAACTACATTGGAACTGTTTATAATGGTATTAATGAAAGCAGTTATCCTTTCATAGTCGAACCTGAAAACCCACCCTATTTAGCATTCTTAGGACGATTCTCTCCAGAGAAAGGTCCCCATCATGCTATTTCCATTGCCAAACAATCAGGTTGGCGTTTGAAAATGGCAGGAAAAATTGATGAAGTAGATGCTAAATTTTTTGAGCAAGAAATTGCTCCTCATATTGATGGCAAGCAAATTCAATACCTCGGTGAAGTCACTCACGACGAGAAAGCCGAACTTCTTGGAAATGCTGTCATTACTCTGTTTCCCATTACTTGGCAAGAACCTTTTGGCTTAGTAATGATTGAATCAATGGCTACAGGAACACCTGTAATTGCAACTAAGATGGGTTCCGTACCCGAAGTTGTAAACCATGGTGTAACTGGTTTTATTTGTCAAAGCCATGAAGAAATGGCATCAATGATTCCCGAAGCTTTGAAACTCAGCCGCTATAGTTGTCGCAAATATGTAGAGGAGAGATTTACCGTCAGCAAAATGGTAGATGGGTACGAAGCGCTTTACAGAAAAATAATTGAAAATCGCATTCAGAAAAACGGTTTCATTCACTCTGGAAAAATCACATACTAATCCATTGATAAGAGTGTTTCATAATCAACAACTTTTTTAACTTCTTTAAAAGGAGGATAAAATTGGTGAACATTAGAAATAACAACTGTCCTAGTTGCGGCGATTCTTTATTGCGCCACCTACGTCACAGTGAACTTTACTGATTCTGTCAAAATTGTTGGCAAGAACTTCCAATCTTGAATACAGCCCACCTTTATGGTGAAGCTAGAACCAAGTTTAATGTTTCCTCCGAAGTCGTAAAATTTTAGTCTCTAGCAAATAAAGACTAATTCATTTTTTAAAAGTTCCCAACTCCGCCTAGTAAAATCGGGTGGAGTTTATTATTTGCACAAAAACAAAGATGGAGACAGGAGCCACTGCCAGCCCATACCGTTGCCTCCGTCATAGCAAACGATCAAGTGTACAGTAAGTAAATTGTTAACTACTCACTACTCACTACTCACTCCTCACTCCTCACTCCTCACTCCTCACTACTCACTGTTCACTGCTCTCTGATTTTCTAAGGTTTATTTATAATGCTGGCTGCATTGCTTTACGGTAAAGAAGATTTACGTCTGGAGATAGTTGACGATCCGACTCCTGTTGATGGCGAAGTGGTAATTAAGGTCGGTGCGGCAACTACTTGCGGTACAGATTTAAAAGTCTGGCGACGCGGTGGTCATGCGAAAATGCTTAAACCACCTACTCTTTTTGGTCATGAAGCTGCTGGGGAAATAGTGGCTCTGGGGAAAGGTGTCACGAGTTGGAAAATTGGCGATCGCGTCGTTGCAAATAACTCTGCTCCATGCATGAATTGTTTTTTTTGTCAACGTAAAGAATATTCATTGTGTCCCAATTTAACTTGGAATAATGGGACTTTCGCTGAATATCTGAAAATTCCAGCACCTATAGTAGAACACAATCTATTATCAATTCCCGATGATTTACCTCTAGAATTAGCAGCAATGACAGAACCTTTAGCTTGCGTGCTCCATGGAATAGCACGCTCAAACGTCAAAGTAGGCGATAGAGTCGCAATTTTGGGAGATGGAGCAATTGGGTTAATGTTTGTGGCAAAGTTAGCTTGGGATTATTCTGCCCAAGTATTTTTATTCGGTGGTAGCCAACAAAGGTTGAGAATTGGAGAAAAACTGGGTGCAGCAAAGACTTTTAATTATCATCAAATAGCTGATATTCCCACAAAAGTTAAAGAATTTACAGATAACTGGGGTGCAGATGTAGTCATAGAAGCAACAGGTGTTCCTAGCGTCTGGGAAACAGCAATTAACTGCGCACGCGTTGGTGCTACAGTTAATTTATTCGGTGGATGTCCCCGAGATACAACAATTACCGTAAATACAGAACAACTACACTACAGCGAGCTTACCTTAAAAGGAGTTTTTCATAACACCCCCAAATATGTAAGGGAAGCACTATCATTAATTGCCAGTCGTAAAATACCCTTCGAGTTACTCCTAGGGGAAAATCGGCCATTGGAAGACTTAGAGCAAGTATTTCAAGATATGCGACAACGGAAAGTAATAAAAGTCGCAATTAAAAGTTAAAAGATTAGTAGGTAAGTGGGAAAAATAATCGTTATGACAACGGAATAGTGAGTAGTGAATAGTGAATGGTGAGATTGAGTAAGCAAATGATGGTCATTTATATTCTTTTACATAGTTTGATTTATTTATAAGCAATATAACTCCTAACTCCTAACCTCCCCATCTCCCCACCTCCCCATCTCCCCACCTCCCTATCTCCCCTCCCCCATTTCTCTCCCGGGCGTTAATTAAATCAAAAAAAAGGGAAGTCTATATATAGAAACTTTCCAAACTGAAAAATGCTCAAAAAATCTCTATTGCAATTTTTAATTTTACCCTTAGCATTCTTAATATCTAATCATGCTACAGCTCGGGCTTTACCAGGACAATCTACAGAAGATGTAGAAACTTGGATTAAAGCACATCCCACATTAAGCCCCCGGAGTGGCGAACGCTTTTTAGTCACAAAAACCGATACAGCCGCTCAAAGATTCAGTTTCCAAGCGATAGTATCAGCACCGGGAAAACTAACCTTTTCCAATAACCGCAGCCAAATCCGCACCGAACGCATTTCTATGTATGATGCAATTAATGGTATGAGTTCGGATAAATTGAAAGAGTCTTTACGGATAATCTACGGCTTAGATATTTATCAAGATTTTAAAGGCGCTCAAGTTAATTATGAGTAACCCAATCAAAGCGCAATTAATGAAGCACGTTTTGCAAAAAATCCTGTCAGGGAAGGTTTGACAGGAGAATTACGTGTCGGTTCGCGCTATGCTTATTGGGTAGAAATTGCACAAGCTAAAAACGGTAAAGCTTTTACTGGGCAGATGACAGTTTTCCTTTAATCTGATTTGGACAAGTTAGTAGAAGAATTACGAAATCGTTAATTGTTATTTATTGGTTGTTGGTTGTTAGTTGTTGGTTATGAATTTATACTAACAACTATCCACCATCAATTATCCACTAACAACTATCTGCTATTCACTGATGTACATTCCGCCATTCACCAGAAAAAATACTTTCGACCGCATTTGCTATTCTTAACAAATCTTCTTTAAATAACGGTGGCCAATCTACACCGACTTTTAAACCTGCTGCAAATAGCTGTTGGGCTTTTACGGTTAATAAATATAAAGCATAAGTAAATTCTCTTTCGAGTGTAGTCTCATTTTGAAGAGCGTCAAATACTACCTTTAATGCTAGTAAAATTGAGGTAATTTGACCGGGAATTGGTGGTTTTCCCTGTTGCATCCGCATCAACAGACCATCTGAGTTATTTGTCCTTGCTATAGTTTGGTTTAAAAGAAATTGGTGAGCGGTTTCGTAATTCATTCTTAAGGGCGTATGGTAGATATTGAGTCATCAAACCAACACTATAGCAAAGTTAGCAGAACCGGAATTAGATTAGTAATCTCGAAGCTGGATTTGACGGGCACCCTTAAAAGTTTTTTTAGAAGAAAAAAACTTTTAAGGGAACCCTTGACCTCACCTGATGAAACCTTTCTTAATAAGAAAATGGGTGTCTGGAGCTTAGAGTACTCCGGTTTTAGATATCTTGGACTCAATGAAAAACCACTATACTTCATTTTTTAATCATGGGAATAGAAGCAGAATTTCAGCAGGTATCTTCCTATTTATTAGACAAATTTAAAATATATCCAGATTTTATTGATTTATTTTTTGATGCTCAGTATTTACCAGATTCGCCTTTTTGGCAACAATTTAATCTCGATCTAAATGATTCTGAGGATGCTGAATGGTTCAACGAGGCTATTAACTATGTGCCAGAAACTTTAGAAAAATTGAAAATTGAAAAATTAGAAGATTTTAACAATCTAGAATCAGATATTCCCCTAATACTTACAGAAGGCAAAAATTTAACATTAGATATTGGGAAAAGATGGCGAATCCTTCACTTTATATTGACTGGAACTGATTACTCTATTCCTTTACCATTTTTAATCAGCAGGAATGAAGAAGATAGATTACCTTCAATAAATGCCATTTTTGGAGGTAAAACCATAGACTATGAAACAGATTATGGACTTTTGCGATATCTAACAGTCGATGAAGTTAAACAAGTTACTCAAGCTTTATCAAATTTTTCTTGCAACCAATTCCACCAGCGACTCATATTAAAAGGGTTGGTAAATGAATTCGATCTCATTTTTAATATTCTTTACGATGTTTATCAACAACTTCTAAATTACTACCAAAATACGGCCATTCGGCAAAATGCCATGTTTCTATATCTTTGCTAGTTCGCCAGTTTAGCAACTAACCATAAATTCAATTCACTGTTAACTGTTCACTCCATTTGCCTCACCTCAGCCTAAAATTAAAACATTCTGTGCTTTTCTGGGAAAAGATACCTCTTGCGTTGCTTTATTGCGATAATTCCCAGAGAAAGCTTGTTTATTCTGAGGTTTTTGATGACACTTAAGCGGATAATCTTAATTGTACTGACGTTTGTAGCAATTTTGTTTTCTGGTTCCTCTCTAATTGGAAGTTTGAAGGAACCTCAATTCCAAAGTGAATTGGAATTATACCAAACTAATATTGTATTGCTCGCAACTGAATGGGAACCTTCCAATGGCGATGGCGAAAAATTACAAAATGCAAAGAAAGCGATACTTGGTGCAAAACCCCTTGATTTAGCACTCAAGCAATATCAGCAAGCACGTACATCAGCGGAAACTAACTTAGCTAAAACTCAAAATCAATTAGCACAAATAGCTTCCACATCAACTGACATCCTCCCCACACCAAACTCTCAATCAGAAGTTCCTCCTGTAACTTATGTCTCTTCAGTAGTCGAACAGAAAAAGTTACAGCAAACTGCCAATCAAATACGAAAAATGCTCGGTGAGCTAGATTTGCAAATTGGAATTATCCAAGCACGTCAAGGTAATAGCGATACAGCTATTGAAACTTGGCTAAATTTACAAAAAAATTCGAGTATCAATTCCCCGTTTAGCGAAACCTCTCAGGTGTTAATTGGATTATGGGAAAAATCTCCTTACCTTTCCGAAAACGCAGAATTATTAATTAAAGATAATCTTAAAGGTTGGTTCCGTAATAGCGCCCTACAGAAGAAATATCAAATCCAGCAAAATACGGAATCTTTAAATAATATTAAATTTGCAGAGCAGCAAGCCGCAGAAAAAGCCTTGATAAAGTTAGCTATTATCGCTACTCTTCCTGCATTAGGCGGTTTTATCGGTTTGGGGTTGCTTATTTTCACTTTTGGACAGTGGATAATCAAAAGAGAAGCAGCGCTACTAGCTAGAAACAGTACGCTAGGTTGGAAAACTCCTTGGGATGGTGAAACCATTTTACAAGTTTTTGTTGTCGGCTTTTTCTTAATGGGACAATTACTCGTACCCTTATTCTTGCAGCTTTTCCCAATTCCTCGCCCTGCTCCCAATCTCCGAATTCAAGCATTATATGTTCTGATAAGCTACATACTCGTAGCATCAGGTTCGTTATTGGTACTGTACTTATCCATCAAACAATTTTTTCCCCTTTCTGAAGATGTCAATTGGTTTAGCTTCCGTTTGCGTGATGGCTGGTTGTTGTGGGGAATTGGTGGTTATTGCGCAGCAATACCTATAGTCGTAGTAGTTTCTTTAGTTAATCAACAACTTTGGCAAGGGCAAGGTGGTAGCAATCCTTTACTACAAATAGTTCTAGAAAGTCAAGATAATTTGGCATTATTGATATTTTTCTCCACAGCTGCTATTGCTGCACCATTATTTGAAGAATTTTTATTTCGCGGATTTTTGCTCCCTTCCCTAACTCGATACTTACCACTATGGGGATCGATACTTTTTTCTAGTTTTTTGTTTGCCGCCGCTCACCTCAGCTTATCAGAAATTCTACCCCTGACTGCATTGGGGATCGTCCTTGGCGTGGTTTATTCGCGATCGCGCAATCTTCTTGCTCCCATGCTTCTCCACAGTCTTTGGAATAGTGGCACGCTAATGAGTCTTTTTATTCTAGGTAGTAGTACTAATTGACACATTAACTGTACTATTGCCAAAATAAAAAAAATCTGCATTAATTATGTGTAACAAATTTTCAATTAGTATTCACTATAGTGGGTGTAGATAAATCCTCAGCTTTGAGCAAGAATGCTCAATACAATATAATTCTTAGAAAATATGTTAGATATATCACTGACTATTAAAGTAAACATATAGTTTGTTATTGAGTAATTTTGATTATTATGGAGATGTAGACTATTTTCAATTTTAAAATAATTGAAAATAAATAAAGTCACACTCCGCATTAATCGATAAAATTTCAGCGCGAGAAAGCACAGTATACTTAATTGCCCTTGTCGCAAAGTTTATATTAGTAATTTTGCTTGTAAAAGCGAAGAGGGAATTTGAGTACTTGTAGCGTTTAAAAAAAGTCCGGAATCTCTGAAAAAGGACTTGTACAACTGAATATTAAATTGCTGATGGGTGGCAGTCATTGAAATAAATGTCTTTTATATGTCATCTGTCATGAAATGGCAAATGACATATAGAAGTTGCAAAAAAATATACAAACAAGAATAAGAGCATTCCAAATGCAGGCAAAGCCAAAATATAGTTAAGGTTTGCTTGCAATAGAGGATTAGTTACTTAATTAAAACAGTAATTTTACGCTTAATAGCAGTAATAAATTATTGACTAATTCTGCTAGCAAAAATAAGGTAATCAATTTTATACTTTTATTCTTAAGGAACGGTAATATGGCAAAACTCACTCCTTCCCACGCTACTAAGCAATTACTTGCTGGTTACTGCGGAATTATTTTTGGAGGATTAGGTATTCATAAGTTCGTTCTCGGGTATGCCCCGGAAGGCTTAATTACCCTAATTATTTCCGTGATCGGTAGTTATTTTACCTACGGTTTAACTTTTTTAATTATGCAGCTTGTTGGTTTAATTGAAGGGATGATTTATCTAAATAAATCCCATGAAAATTTTGTTGATACTTACTTTATGAATAAGCAAGGCTGGTTCTAGAAAAATCTAAAAGTTTTAATCAAGCTTTTATTTTTTACAATTATTTAGAGTGCGAATTGACTGTAATTGCAATATTATAATTGGGTGATATTTTCCCTGAATTACAAGCGTATTTATCTATTTTATCCTAGCTGTTAAATCGCTATAACATAGACAATCATCAACGCATACAGCTAGGATTTTTAGTTGATTTCGCAGTACCAATAATTTTTATTTACAATTAATAAATTAAGTAAAAAGATATTTACAATGTTGAAATAATCTTGTTATCATTTAGAGACAAATTTAAATTTGAACAGTCATCTATAAGATTACCTATTCAGTACATCTAAATAGAAAAATATAATATTCTTATTCTGCACGGGCTGATGTTAAAACGTAAAAATCTCACCTTGATAATGCTAACCTGCTTTGGTATGGTTTATTTCTTGGCAATGTCTAGTTTGTCGATAAATCCCTTTCTAAAAAGCCAAGCAGCTTTAATTCCATTCCAAGTAGGTGTTGCGATCTACTTTACTTATCTGCGTTGGCATCGCCACAAAGAATTTAGTTAAATACCTAGCTTTTATAAAAGTTTATATCTCGGACATTCTGTCATAAGTCCGGATTTCGCTTACCCTCAAAGTAGGGGCAAACATAACGTCATGTCCTTACAAACGGCATTCTCCTAACCATAGCGAATCCGAAAATTTTCCATGCAACTGGCACCTAAAAAAAATCCTACCAACAGTCTACCAGCAACTAAAAGCAAAATTACCCTTGATGTCGAGGGTATGAAGTGTGCTGGTTGTGTGAGCGCGGTAGAAAAACAATTAACCCAATTCCCAGGAGTCGATAATGCCTGTGTGAACCTAGCAACTGGGGTAGCAGTGGTAGACTCGGAAGAATTTACGATAGATATTGATGCATTAGCCGAGAAATTGACGGCATCTGGATTTCCGAGTAAACCCCGCAAAGCACCCGGAGAAACAGATAGAGCGGAAGCTTTAAAAGAATCAGAAGAACGAAAACGCAAAGATTTGCGCGAGGCTAAAAGGCAGTTGATAATTGCCGTATTGCTGTTAGTGCTTTCGGGAGTTGGACATTTAAGCAATATTAGCGGCTCAATGTTTCCCATATTGCATGATATTTGGCTTCACTTCGGATTGGCAACACTAGCATTATTAATACCAGGCCGCCCCATTTTAATCGATGGTTGGTTGGGTTTGCGACGAAATGCACCCAACATGAATACTTTAGTTGCCCTAGGAACCCTTAGTGCATACCTTGCTAGCGCAATCGCCTTACTACTTCCTCAATTGGGTTGGGAATGTTTCTTCGACGCACCCGTGATGATATTGGGAATTATTCTATTAGGGCGTACTTTAGAGAAACGAGCTAGAAATCGCGCTTCTGCTGCCTTTAAAGAATTACTCTCACTTAGACCTAATATTGCACGATTAATAGCCAAACCCAGCGGTAATGAGACGAATGCTCAAGCAGCGGAAATAATAGAAATTCCTGCCGAACAAGTTCGTATTAACGAGTGGTTACAAGTACTTCCAGGAGATAAAATACCCGTTGATGGTGAAGTAGTAGAAGGTAAAACAGCCATTGATGAGTCCATGCTTACTGGAGAATCAGTACCAGTCCCCAAAAGACTGGGAGACATCGTAAGTGCGGGAACCATTAATCAATCCGGAACAATCGTCATTCAAGCAACTCGTACTGGAGACGATACAACTGTAGCTCAAATTGTCAGTTTGGTAGAAACAGCACAAACTCGCAAAGCACCCGTCCAGAAATTAGCCGATACTGTCGCAGGTTATTTTACCTACGGGGTGTTGAGCACAGCTTTGCTAACCTTTGTATTTTGGTACTTTATCGGTACTCGTGTTTGGCACGATATCGCTACATCAGCGGTGCTAACTTCCCCTTCCCACTCTATACATCTTTGGGGTTACTTACAGTCATCGGTACCAACTCATTACTCGCCAATATTAATTGCAATTAAATTAGCGATCGCCGTAATGGTTGTTGCTTGTCCATGTGCTTTGGGACTTGCTACACCCACAGCAATTTTAGTCGGAACTGGTATCGGCGCGGAACGAGGTTTGTTAATCAAAGGTGGCGATGTATTAGAAAAGGTACATCAATTAAAAACCATAGTTTTCGATAAAACTGGTACCTTGACTACAGGTAGTCCTACGGTAAGCGACTGCATTGTCATCTCAGATCGCATCACGACCGATTATTTAATCCAGCTAGCAGCAGCAGTAGAAAGTGGCAGCCAGCATCCCCTAGCAAAGGCAATTCTAGACTTAGCAAAAAAACAACAACTACCTATCCCCTCAGCTAATAATTTTTATACCGAACCTGGATTTGGCGTATCTGGGGTAGTTGATAATACAACAATCCTTTTAGGTAGTTGGGAATGGTTGAACTTGAACGGTATTTATATCAACCAAACCATTCAAAAACAAATTAAAACCTTAGCCAAAGCAGGTAAAACAGTAGTTTTGGTAGCAAGTGGTAACGAAATTGCTGGATTAATTGCCGTTCAAGATACTCTCAGAGAAGATGCTGTTTTAACCTTAGAACTACTTCGTTCTGAGGGCTTGCGAATTATCTTACTCAGCGGCGATACTCAAGAAGCCGCCTTAGCTACAGCAGAACAATTGGGATTAGATCCAAATGATGTCTATTCTGGTATTCCCCCCGCCAAAAAAGCCGCGATCGTTAAATCGCTGCAAAACAGTGATCCTAAATCCCTTGTAGCAATGGTAGGTGATGGAATCAATGATGCACCAGCTTTATCCAGCGCTGATGTGGGTATTTCCCTAAATTCGGGAACCGATGTGGCAATCGAAGCAGCTGAAATTGTGCTAATGGGAGATAAACTACAAAAAGTCGTAGAAGCTATTAGCCTTAGTCGGGCCACCTTCAACAAAATCCGCCAAAATTTATTCTGGGCATTTGCATACAATATAGTGGGAATTCCTTTGGCTGCTGGTGTATTATTACCGAGCCTCGGTTTTGTTCTTAATCCTGGAGGTGCAGCAGCTTTGATGGCCTTTAGCTCTGTTAGTGTAGTTACTAATTCCCTTCTCTTAAGAAGATTTACAAGCAATTCCTAAAATCCTCCTTTAGAGGTATTATTGATGAGCAAAAATATTCCTTTTGCTCATCTCGGGTTAAACTAAGTCAGTACTATTGTGTTACCTTTCTCACAAAGTTCGATTTTTGAAACGTTTCCTCAAGCTGTATCAATCTTCCAGAGTAAAGCATTCCCGTTCTACTCTCGCAATCAAAGTCAAGGGGTTCCATGAAAATTTTTTTGAGGACAAAAAATCTCATGGGTACCCCTCAATGTTGGAGATGGATAGCAGTTTCTGACCACTGAGTTTAGGTTCGATGATGGCAATAAACAATACCAAACGAATCTTGATTGCTGGCAGTTCAACCGATTGTAGCAACGATGAATCTATGGCAGCACAATCGAATGAAGCTCATATCTTGATTATAGAAGACGACCAGGGACGTAAAGAATTTACTTTAGAAAATTCTCTTTATTCTATTGGTAGAGACCGCGAATGCGATATCCACTTAGTATCGCAATTCGTCTCGCGTCGTCATGCAACATTAGTGAAATTACCAAGAGATAATAAAAATGACAAGCGATACTATTACCGAATTGTAGATGGCGATGTCAAAGGTAAACCAAGTTCTAACGGTTTGATGATTAACGGACGTAAAATACCTGCCCACGATCTAAAAAACGAAGATGAGGTAGTCTTCGGACCACAAGTACGTGCTATCTACTATATACTTCAACGGGATGCAACTCAAACTGGGCAAACGGATGCTAGTGAATATGACATTACGTTAATTAACCCCAGCATGACCGAAGATACTGAGGATTAAAAAGTTATACTCCACTGGATATAAAGATTTTTAGGACATTGCAAGACAGTGTTTATCTTTACCGTAACAGTCGCCAGGGTTTTGGATTAAAAAATGCTTCTTGTACAGCAATATTTTCCAAAATCTATTTTTTGTATGAATTTGTCCTTATCGGTATTAGATTTCACAATAGCTTTATCATAACTTTTGAATTCTCAGGAAAATGGCGATTTGTTGCGGTACCTTTATTGTAAGCTAGCCGCAACTAACGCCTTAACGACAAAAAACACGGACTATAACCTATCCAGCAAGAGTCTCGGTTAACTGCCAGTGACGGCAATCTTCAACCACTTGCTTAATGAATTCAAACACTTGTCGGCAGTGATTATTAACTTGGAGTGGTAATTCCTCGTTTTTAATCACTAAATTCATCTTTGTTTCCGTTTCAGTTGCTGTACTTTTATCAATCAGTACCTCTATTGTGACAAACTTCGAGAAAGAAACGCTACCAGGAATTTCTCGTGCCAGAATATAATCAGATGTATAATATTGCACATCTAAATTACATTCTTGCAAAAGTTGTACAAGTAGCGGTTGGAGATGTTCTATGGGAAGAGAAACAATATATGAACAGGTATAGCGAGCCATAATAGCCCCACGCCTTATAACACGTCCATCCTATAATACCTAACTGTATAAAAGCGAATAAGCTTTCTAATTAACATGCTGCTTTATTTACGCCTTGATGTACTAGGGATTATGCGGCAGTATTATGCCGATATCGAGGTAAAATAATAGTTTGGTGCAGGAAAAAAAGATGAAAGTCGCAATTACTGGAGCAACGGGATTTGTTGGCAGTCGTTTGGTCGAACGACTTCAAAAACAGGGAATGAAAATACTGGTGTTAACCCGTAATATCGACCATGCCCAAAGGCTTTTCCCCACTAGTGCTTATCCCAATGTCGAAATCACCGCTTATACTCCGACTGTTTCGGGTTCTTGGCAAGACAGCATAGCTACTTGTGAAGGTTTAGTCAATCTTGCAGGAGCGCCTATTAGCGAAGGGCGTTGGACACCTGAACGCAAACAGGAAATTCTTAATAGTCGTAAGCTAACCACGCAGAAAATTGTCGAAGCAATATGCTCGATTACAACAAAGCCAAAGGTATTAGTCAACGCAGGAGCGGTTGGTTTCTACGGTACTAGCCCAAACGCCACCTTTGATGAAAATAGCCCCCCAGGGAGCGATTTTCTCGCTCAAGTCTGTCAAGATTGGGAAGCAGAAGCCCAGAAAGTTACAGACAGCGGCGTACGTTTGGTAATTTTAAGATTTGGTATCGTTTTAGGAATGGGTGGTGCCCTTGGTAAAATGATACCTCCATTTAAGCTATTTGCAGGAGGACCCATCGGTAGTGGCGAGCAGTGGTTTTCCTGGATTCATATAGACGATATGGTTAATTTAATCTTAAAATGTTTGACTACGCCAGAAATGTCAGGTGTATACAATGCCACCGCTCCTAACCCCGTTCGCATGGCAGAATTATCTACAACTGTGGGTGAAGTGATGAATCGTCCTTCTTGGCTACCCGTACCATCTTTTGCCATAGAAGCAATGTTAGGTGATGGTGCAGTACTAGTTTTAGAAGGTCAAAAAGTTTTACCCCAGCGTACTTTGGCAAGTGGCTTTAGATATGAGTACTCAGACTTAAAACCAGCTCTTGAAGAAATTTTAAAGTAATCGGAATTTAAGGAATTTTTGATTTTGAGTTGCCATCTGAATTTTTATCAAAAGATTGCCGGCAGAACTAAAACTTTCGACTAAAAAATAATTTTTTATTCAGGAAGCTGTAACTTGCGAGAAATCCAACTGATAATACCACTCAGAAGCGCACCGAACATTAAGATGCCAATTGCTGGAGTAAATATAGGTTCCCAAAGCTTGTACCATAAATCCAAGCCTAGGGGTATTCCAGTATTATGACCAATTACCGCTACAACTAACCACCCAAAACTGATTAAAACAAGAAAAACATCAGCAACTAAAAATATATTAAGCCAATTTAACAATTTATCTTTCATATATGTAATTGGGAATGAGGAGTTGGGAAGAAACTTCTTAGAAAATTTATTGGGGTAGGTATGAGATAGACGATGAAAAATCTGTGGAACTGAATCCACAGATAAAAGCGAACTTTGTGAAACTGGCGATTAATCGAATAGCCAACTTTTTATCTTCGCCAAACTTTTCCAGTCTGGTTTTCTGGTTAAACCATCTTCAATACTATTTTTGATTTCGTCGTACCATTCCTGGTTAACCACCATTAACTGCGAAGCAGCCTCAACATGATCTCGCAAACCTTTTTGCCCTGTTTCCAACATCGCTGTAGCCAAATTAACCCTCGCTTGAGGATCTTGGGGATTTAACTTTACAGCTTTTTGGGCAGCCTTGTAAGCAAGCTTTGGTTTGTCATCGAGCATATACAACCACGATAAACAAGTCAGCGCAGCACTATTTTGAGGTGCGCGATCGCAAATTTCTTTAAAAACGGGAATCAACGACTCGGCTGACTCTCCAGACTTATAACGTTCTAAACCTATATCAAATAGGGATTCAACTGTTTGAGTCATAGCAAAACAATTATCATTCCTGTTCTCAAAAGTCCTTTGTCATTAAATAACTATTTGTGAAAAAAGACAAAGGACTGGGGAAAAATTGAGATCAAACACCAAATGATTTACCACAACCACAAGTAGTGTTAGCGTTGGGATTAGTAAATTGAAAACCTCCGCCAATTAAGGAATCGCTATAATCAAGCATCAAACCATAAAGATATAATAGACTCTTACGGTCGCAAACAATTTTGAAGCCATCGTAGTCAAAGACTTCATCATGGTCATTAATTTGACTGGGATCTTCAAAATCCATCATGTAAGACATTCCAGAACAACCACCTTGACGTACTCCTACCCGCAAACAGAGGTCTTTTTCCTGCTTTTCTTGTAACAATTTAACTTGTCGCAGTGCGGCTTCGCTCATTTGAATTCCCCGCTGTTGGGACTGAGTTGCTTGTGTCATCTGCTTTTCAACTCCGTATTATTGATTGAACTATCACTAAAAGGCTATCATGTGAATTTTAAGCTGGAACTAAAAAATAGAACTAGTTGACCTCGGGTCTCACACTCGCCATTTTTCCTTCTTGTATTCATTCTAGCGACATAAATGAAGCTGCTTTATTCTTAATTTTGATTCAAAAGTATTTTAAGTAATACGAGTGCATCGATTTCTACCTTTTCGCAGAACGATCGGCAAGACAACTTCTAATTACAGCATCCTCAATGTTTTTATTCTAAAATTGAAAAACTCGGCGTATTTATAATAGGAATGGCCGCAACTGACACATTTTTCCTTATAGGGTGTGTGACGCTAACCCATTAAAAATTTTTAATGGGAGCCCTGTGACAGTTCGTAAGATTATGAACCTAATAATAAGGTTTCTGGTGTCATGCACCAAGCTAGTATTGTGACACTTACTGTCATTCCTCTATAAAAAAAGCTATTTTCGAGGTGCGGTGTTTATGAAGGCAAAGTTTCCAAAATATTTTATTAACGAAAAAGGAATAAGGAAATTTTTATCCAATCACCCTTCTCCTCAAAATTAACTAAAAATAAAATTGATACAGAATGCTAAAGGTAATAAACCCAGTCTATGACAAGTTTTAGTCGCTCTACCATCCGTCGTTTGAAGAAATTGCCCCAAATTCCTTCTGTATGGGAGGGCGATCGCCGTTCATTGTCATCGCCATCCATAACCGGGGAGGATTCACAGGAAAAAAGCCAATGCATTCTTTGGGTTGATGCTCAAGAAGGAATTGTGCGGGGAATGGATGTGGTAAATCCTCAAGCTGGGCCAGAAGCAGTTGTTCGTACTTTAATGCGAGCTATAGAAAGTCCTCAAAGTCCAGCTAGACCAGCTCGTCCTCAGAAAATTGTAGTCCAAGATCGGGAAATTCAATTTTATTTACGGGGAGTGTTGCAAGATATAGATATTGTTATCGATCGCGTACCCGAGTTACCGCTAATTGATGAACTGTTTCGTGGTTTTTCAGAAGTAATTGAGAATCAAATTCCAGATCTACCTCCAGAATACGCGAATTTATTACTAAAAAAAGCTTTCGCTATTTGGAAATTAGCACCTTGGGAATTTTTAGAAGAACAGCAAATTCTATCCATAGAAATCAATAAGTGGGATATCGGCACCCTTTATGCTTCGGTAATGGGCATGCTAGGTATGGAGTACGGAATATTACTTTATCGATCAGAAGAATCTCTGAGATATTTTCGCGCTACGGTTTTAGAAGAAGATTCTTCGCAAGAGTATTTAGAAGAAGCTTTTCTTAAACAAGATTGTTTATTTCTCACTTTTGAACGCGCTTCACAAACTGACGATCAAGAAAATATATTTACCGATCTAGCAGATTTCCCCTTGTCGGAAATCAATCCAACTTTTGGCAATATTCATCCCCTTGAAGGAGTCCGCTCTATTTTATATGAAGAAGAAGCAAAAGTTGCGTTAGTCGGTTTAGAAGCTTTGTATCGTTTTATTCGCGATCAACGTAGCAATTTAAGTAATGGCTTATTTCCATCCTTAAGCCATCGTTATCGCATATCGTTACCGCCCTCCTTAGAATCTGCTAAATCAATATCAGTTACTGTAGCCACTCAAACCCAGTTAGCTTCAGAGTTGGAAGAAATGTCAAGTTTCTCCGAAGATGATGATGAGGAATTGATCTTACCTTCCGCACCCGGTTTCAGATCGCTGCGAGATGATTTAATACCGCAAGATTCTTTCCTTCGTTTGGACGTTATTCCTTGGGACATATTAAATTCTTTACAAGATGATACTAAGTATTATAAAGTCGGTGAATTGTCACAAGTCGGTGATGGTTTACCAGTAATTTTGATTCAAAATTCTCGCCCTAAAGCTAAATCTATAATTGAATGTATTGAAAAATACGGCGGACTCAAGGCAATTTGTTTTAATCCTGGTGCAGATCCTTTTGATGGAACTCATTACGATCTTGGCTTACTACAAACTCAAAATCAAGAATTATTCCTCTTTGGTGAATTTGAAGATGACGATCCAGCTCATGTAGAAGCCAGAGAAAAATGGAATCAGCGCTGTAAAAATACTAAAGGATATTGTGGCTTGATTATTGCGAGGGGGCTAGCTGGGGCTTCTCGAGGCAATCCTCAACTACCAGATATAATGGCTTTATTTGGAGCGCGTTATCTCTCACCCAAGGAATTAGGAGTTGGTACTCTTCAGTTAATGCCTCAATTATGATTTAAATGTTTAGTTACATTTGAGCATAAGTATTAATGGTGAGAATCTTTTCTCTTAGAGTGTTATTTTATATTCTGTAAATTTATGTGTCGCTATAGACGGAAATATTGAGGAAAATTGCCATCGGATGCAATAAGTTTTGAATCAGGAAATGATAATGATTTTGTTAATGTATCTGACTTAAATTAAATCCCTTATAATTTAGGCATTTCGTAGGCTTAAAATATGATATCGATGAATAAGTAACCCAACACTTTCATTGCCTAAGCTTTCTCTATCGCCACACAATTGAAGTTAAGGCTAAACTAAGGTTTTCAGGGCAAAAGATTAACTACATTTCCTATAACAAAAAGCGGCATTATCTCCCTAGACTTGATAATTATTTCTCTACAGTAATTTTACAATTGCTAAACCAATATTTTTTGTATAAATTATTGCATTTATTGAATTAAAATTAATTGCTCGAACATATAAATAAGATTTACACTGCTGTAATTCTGAATCCAGAATACTAGCTCATCATGCTTCATAAAATTGACCAAAATTGAAGACATTTTATATTTAGTCCAAATGGGATATTTTACAGATAAAGCATATAATCATATATCACATTTATTTAACCAAGAAGAATAATAATATAATATTCGTTTTCTAGCTAATCCTTTCATTGTAATTTTAATAAGTTTATAGCAAATAAAGATTTTACATAATAATAATCCCTTTATAAATATAAAAATTAGAAAAAGTTTTTTCTCTAATGAAGATTTAGTGAAGTAAAATTAATTCAATTAAAATAGATATACAATTTATAAATCGGAAAATTGATAAATTGATAGAAAAATGAGAATGAAATAGTTATTTATATGTACAGATATTTAAAGAATGAATTAAATTCATATAAAGAGCTAATAAATTACCTTATTTTAAGATGCTCATGCCTAGAAATTACCAAATAGTATGTTCATAATATGGATATTTATTTCGATAATTATGAACCTGTCGATACTCATAATTTAAATAAATTTGTTTTCTAAGTAGCAAAGGAGCAAACAACGGGAAAATTAAGATGTTTGCTGCAAAATATTGCTCTGTAAGCTTGGGATGAAACTGAAATACTACTATTTAAGGAGGTAAAAACACATGACATCAAATCTGAATTAATTAACCTGTGGGAAATCTCAGGAGACTCTTTCAAAATTTATGAAAAAGCTTTAGATAAACTAGATTGTAAATTTGTAGCTTTCATGACTGTAGGGCATTTGCTACAAGTCGCACTCATATTGGCAAAAGCATTACTTAAATAATAATCTAGGGATATCCAGCTTACCATTTTTGTTCCAGCTACTTAAATAATCCTCAAGTCACCGTTTCTACTATCGGTGATGTGAAAAAAATTCAAGTCTATTTATCCTATGCAACAAAAATTATGATTTTCCTATGTAGTACTTTATCCAATCTTAAAAGTGATTTAGAAAATAATTTGCCAAATGCTTAACCTATCGGTACGGGGAATTAGCGAACACCTCAATACAGAATAAGGTAATACTTTTATGGCATATTTTCAGAGTATTTAGGTATATATTTTATTGTGAAGTGTTTGGCAAAAAATATATTGAAAAATACTTAAATCCTGATAACGTGCATAAAAAATTATAAATCGTTATTTGCTTAACAGTAAGTTTCTCAACTAAATATATAAAATTTACTTTTGTTGTATTTTCTATGGAATTTTTATTGAATTCATCAAAATTTAGGTAAATAATGAACCTTCTTTTTACTGTCACCAGACTAACTTATAAATGATGATATCGATATCTCGTTGCTTTCACTAACTATACAAGGCAAATACACTTTACTTTTAACAATAATGTTAATCCTTGTTTCTTGAGTGCAACTTTGATAGGATTATCGCTCTCATTATTTATTTTGATTTCTTCAATGATGTCAATATACAGCAGATAACATCACATAATGACCAATAAGAAATGGGCTGTAAAACGTATTACAGTAAATCTCGCAGCACAAGAAGCAGACAAACTGGAAAAATATTGTCAGCAAACTGGTAGACCAGCTACGGATGTGATTCGAGAATTAATTCGAGGATTGTCCGTCTCGTCGGAAGAAAATAAAGATGTCCCAGGGTAAGGAGATTAAAAACTAAACGATTAGCAAATTTAACGCTTGAAATTTATGTCACAAAAGGTAGAAAATTCGATACTTTCCAACTTATTATTCAATGCACGGCCAATTCCGGCACCAACTCAGTTACAATCTGTAAAGATACTGAATCAAAAAAAACGGAATGCGAGTTGCAATCGTAGGTGCGGGACTGGCTGGTTTATCATGTGCTGTAGATTTAGCCGATGCTGGTTGTGAAATCCAGATTTTCGAGTCTCGTCCATTTATTGGTGGAAAAGTAGGCAGTTGGGTTGATAGTGATGGCAATCACCTTGAAATGGGATTGCACGTCTTTTTTGGGTGCTACTATCAACTATTTGATTTGATGAAGAAGGTGGGTGCATTTGAAAATTTACGCCCTAAAGAACATACCCATAACTTTATGAACCGAGGGGGGCGTACTGGTACCTTAGATTTTCGCTTCCTTACTGGTGCCCCCTTTAATGGGTTAAAGGCTTTTTTTACCACCTCTCAACTATCGTTACAGGATAAGATTCAAAATTCTCTGGCACTCGGAACCAGCCCAATTGTAAGAGGCTTGATTGACTTTGATGGTGCGATGAAAACCATCCGTGACTTAGATAAAATTAGCTTTGCACAATGGTTTCGCAGTCACGGCGGTAACGATGGGAGTATCAAACGCATGTGGAACCCCATTGCTTACGCTTTGGGGTTTATCGATTGTGAAAATATTTCTGCCCGTTGTATGTTGACAATATTCCAGTTATTTGCAACAAGGACAGAAGCTTCAAAACTGCGGATGCTGTGCGGTTCACCCGAAGAGTACCTGCACAAGCCAATTTTGAATTATTTGCAAGCAAGAGGAACTAAAATTTATACTCGCCGACAAGTGCGACAAATACAGTTTAGTGAATTTGAAGGCACAACGCGGGTAGATGGATTAATCGTTAAGAATGGCGAGAGTGAAGAACATGTCGCCGCCGATGCTTACATTGCAGCTTGCGATTTACCTGGAATTACTCGCCTGTTACCTTCAGAGTGGCGTAAATGGTCCGAGTTTGACAATATTTATAATTTGGATGCGGTGCCAGTCGCAACAGTGCAATTACGCTTTGATGGTTGGGTAACAGAAATGCAGGATGCTCAAAAACGCAAACAATTGGAGCAGGCTGCGGGTATAGATAATTTACTATATACTCCTGATGCCGACTTTTCTTGCTTTGCCGATTTAGCTTTAACTAGCCCCCACGATTATTACCGCGAAGGTAGTGGTTCTTTAATGCAACTGGTACTCACTCCAGGAGACCCTTTTATTAAGAAAAGTAACGAAGAAATAGCTAAACATGTCCTGAGCCAGGTGCATGAGTTATTTCCTTCGTCACGAGAATTAAACATGACCTGGTATAGTGTCGTTAAGCTTGCTCAATCTTTGTACCGGGAAGCACCGGGAATGGATGTTTATCGTCCGCAACAAAAAACGCCCCTTGAAAACTTCTTCCTCGCGGGTAGTTATACTCAGCAAGATTATATCGATAGTATGGAAGGTGCAACAATTTCGGGGAGACGTGCTGCAAAGGTAGTTTTGGAAACTGTAAAAAAATAGTTTTGGCTAGTAACTATTTAGATATAAATACCTTTCAGACTGGTGTTACTAAATATTAAGTTTGCTGGACAGTATAGGACATTAGCTGGACATAATTGAGTAGTCAATCATTTATGTAATGTCTAATAAATATGTTTCACCAGGGGACGCTGCTAGAACTCTTGGGGTTAACGAACGAACCCTGCGACGTTGGGAAGAAGCGGGTAAAATCCAAGCGTTCCGTACTCCCGGAGGTAAAAGGCGCTACGACATCAGTGCATTTACAACTAAGTCTTCTCGACTTACTATCATCTACGCCAGAGTCTCAAGCCCCAAACAAAGAGAAGATTTACAACGTCAATGTGACTATCTCCAATCTTTTTACCCTACAGCAGAAGTTGTTGCAGAAGTTGGAGGGGGACTCAACTACAAAAGAAAAAAGTTTCTTGCCCTATTGGAACGGGTTATGTCAGGAGATATCGAACGTATTGTTATCGCATATAAAGATAGATTCGCAAGATTTGGGTTCGATTTCTTCGCCTGGTTATGTTCCAAAAACTCTTGCGAAATCGTGGTTCTCAACAAAGTTGAGTTATCTCCCCATGAAGAAATGGTTGAAGACATCCTTGCCATCCTCCACTGTTTCTCAGCAAGATTATACGGGCTGCGAAAATATAAATCTGAAATTGCGAAAGATAAGGATTTACCCAGAAGAAAAACTCCATCAAATTTGGAAAAAATGGTTAGCAGCAACTAAATATTGCTACAATGAAGCGATTGCTTATCTCAGAAAACATGGCAAAGTTTCCAAATATGATTTGAGAAAATTAATAGTACGGAATTCTCCTGATTGGGTTAAAGAATGTCCTTATAATCCAAAGGGAGAAGCAGTATTAGACGCTCATAAAGCTTTTTTTGATAGTCTCTGTTCAGGAACTAAACAAAGTAATGCAGGTAGATTTAGAAGTTGTAGAGATGCTAAAAGAACTATAAATTTTCAACCAGAAAACTATTCAAATGGTACTTGGTATCCATATCTAGTCAAAGGATTAGAATTTAAAGCAAGCGAATCATTACCTACTGCGGATATTGAAGTTAAAATTAAGCAAAAAGATAAGTCATTTAAAACTGCAATTCGTTGCAATTCATGGAATGCTTCAACTCAATTAGTTTATGACAAAAAACGCTGGTTTGCCATATTCCCAGAAGAGTTTATACCTGAAGTATCAGACAAACAAACCATGATAGCTCTTGACCCAGGAGTACGTTCATTCCTAACAGGTTTTGATGGAGAAAAATTTGTTGAAATATGTAATGGAGACATTACTAAAATATACAGATTGTGT
>JBHJJJ010000315.1:0-61653 GCA_050042755.1 Rivularia sp. (in: cyanobacteria) | reverse complement strand
CACGTAAACATAGCCATCTTGCTCTTTTGTTTGATAAACTAAGCCTTTTCTTACTTGGCTTTGAGATAAATTCTCCCCTTCCGAGGGTACAGACACAACTTTTCCGGTATTATCGTAAACCCACCCATGATAAGGACACTGTATCTTACCTTGACATATTTTACCTTTAGATAAGCGACTATTTCTGTGAATACACTTATCTTGTAAAGCGACGGGTTTACCATCTTCTCCACGAAATACCACCAGCCATTCATCTAAAACGGTGCGTGAAAGAACTGTATTTGGTTTTAGTTGATGACTTAATGCAACAATATACCAGAAATCTTCAAAGTTCATTAAATTGATAGTTGATGGTTGTTGGTTGTTGGTTGCTAGTTGATAGTTGATAGTTGTTGGTTGTCAATTATCTGTGTTATCGATTTAATCAAGGGTAGTTGGTTGATAGTTATTACTTTCTTCCCCATCTTCCCCCTCTCAGCTTGCAGATGCTTACTTTTACCGGAATAGGAATAGTTGTTGATCGATTAAAATATTTATAGGACTTACGCAACTGGCACATTTTACTTGTAGGGGAGGCAAAAAGGGGTGTAGATTCTCTTCCCCCTTTATTGCCGTTGCTTGTACACTGACTAATTTTTAAGGCAGTAATAAGGCAATCAGGCACCACCCGAGTCTTGTGACGATTGCGTAAGTCCTGTTTATTCTAAAAATCTTGTGGTACGAGCATCCCAAACCCCATGAGAATGTAATTCACCAGTATAAAATCCGCTATATAATCGCTTATTGTCTGGTTATTTTATCAGTAGATTCACTCTATAATTACTTCTTTCCGTATAATTACAGGACGGACTTATGCAATTGTCACAAAGCTCTGATGGTGCGTGACACTACAACCCTCATTAATACGTTCAAATTTTAATTAAGTGTCACAGCATCCTACAGGGAAAATATGCCAGTTGCGTAAGTCCTTAATTAATTGATCAACTACCCTATTCATTTGCAAAAAAGCTTCTCTTCGAGACGCTTCGCGATCGCTATTCCAACCCATCTTTTTGAATCACCCAAAAACCTAAAAGATGTAAAATAATAAATAGATATATTAAGAAAGATTAAGTAATTTTAAATGTTAAATGGCAAGGGGAAATCCCGTGTAGTCGTTGTCGGTGCTGGGATTGGGGGACTTACCGCTGGTGCTTTGCTAGCACGGAGAGGTTACGAAGTATTAATTTTAGACCAAGCAATTGTACCGGGAGGTTGTGCTTCTACTTTCAAACGTAAGGGTTTTACTTTTGATGTCGGTGCCACTCAAGTAGCGGGTTTGGAACCCGGAGGAATTCACCACCGTATTTTCTCTGAGTTAGAAATTGATTTACCCAAAGCTACCCCTTGCGATCCTGCTTGTGCGGTATACTTACCAGGAGAAAGTACTCCTGTTAACGTTTGGCGTAACCCGGAAAAATGGCAAGAGGAACGTTTACGGCAGTTTCCCGGTAGCGAACCTTTTTGGAATTTACTGTCAACTTTATTTAAAGCAAGTTGGAAATTTCAAGCACGCGACCCCGTATTACCACCCCGTAATTGGTGGGATTTGCTACAGTTAACTACGGCAGTGCGTCCAGATACTTTAATTACAGTTCCCTATACTTTGTCTACTGTCGGTGATGCTTTACGTTTTACCGGACAAGGAAATAATAAGCGTTTGAGAACGTTTTTAGATTTGCAATTAAAGCTGTATTCTCAGGTGAATGCGGAGGAGACAGCGCTACTTTATGCCGCTACTGCCTTGAGCGTATCCCAAGAGCCACAAGGATTGTACCATCTTGAAGGAAGTATGCAGGTGTTGAGCGATCGCCTTGTGGAATCTTTGGAAAGGGATGGCGGTAAGTTGTTAATGCGTCATACGGTAGAACATATCAAGGTAGAAAATAATCAAGTTCGCGCAGTTGTGATTCGCAACCAAAAAACTGGAGAATCCTGGACTGAATCAGCAGACCACGTAGTTGCAAATGTCACTTCTCAAAATCTGATGCAGTTGCTGGGAGAAAAAGCTCCAAGAGGTTACAAAAAGCGAGTTGAAAAGTTACCTTCCCCATCTGGCGCATTTGTCATTTATTTAGGGGTTGATGAAAGCGCAATTCCCCCGGAATGTCCGCCACATCTACAATTTTTGTACGATGCAAATGGTCCAATTGGTGAAAATAATTCCCTATTTGTTTCTGTAAGTCGTCCGTCGGATGGTCGTGCACCTGCCGGAAAAGCAACGATTATTGCTTCTTCTTTTGTAGATGTAGATAAATGTTTTAATAAGGAAAATTACGATGAATTGAAGAAACAGTTTACACAAGAAGCTATATCTCACCTTGGTAAATATTTCTATTTAAAACCAGAAACCATCGTTCATGTAGAAGCAGCAACACCACGCACTTTTTATAATTACACTGCCAGAGATAAAGGTATTGTTGGTGGTATAGGGCAAAGAATACCTACTTTCGGCCCTTTTGGTTTTGCAAACCGTACGCCGATAAATAATTTGTGGTTAGTAGGGGATTCTACTCATCCTGGTGAAGGTACTGCGGGGGTAAGTTATTCGGCTTTGACGGTGGTAAGACAAATTGACAGTTAAGTAGGTTGGTACAGAAAATTATCGTTGGAGGAAGGCAATAGGCAATAGGCAATAGGCAATAGGCAAGCTTGAGTAAGGGTTTGAGGATACATTTTTTTAAAAGCTTCGGTTTATTTATGCCGACTTACTTAGTCAGCAGTGAGCAGTTAATAATTTATCAATCTGGCAAAATAATCCCTCTCCTTGAGAAGGAGAGGGGTGCCCGTGATGGGCGGGGTGAGGTATTGCATTGAAGCGAAAAGGGTATACTTTGTGTTTAGATTAAGCTTTGAAAGTCAAAATCGGACTCAATCTCGCTACAACATCAATAATTCCCGCTTCTACCTGTACGTCAATTACTGACTGAATCGGTTTATAAGCGGCGGGTGCTTCTTCAATCCGTCTCTCTTCACGTAAGGTAATACAGTCAACTCCTGTTAACCCTAATTCTTCCTCATTTTGCGATGCACCTCCACGACTGAGGTCAAATCGGCTACGCAATCTTCCGGCACCGTGGGAAGCTGAATTAGAGAAGCGATCGCTACCTTTTCCTACACATAAGTAAGAATAAGCACCCATTGAACCAGGGATAATTACTGGTTGTCCTTGATTCGCTGGGCATGCACCTTTACGAGTTATCCATTGAGAAATTTGAGATTGCGAATCTTCAATATCAGTTGCGGGTAATGTAATGTTGTGCGGCAAGTCATAAACCAAAGGCGCTTCCATATCGCCGTAGATTTCTCGCAAGCGCAAACGCAATAATTCCGCTAATAGCAAACGATTGATAAAACCATAGTTTGCAGCAGTAGCTTCGGCTTGCAGATAACCTGCAACTAATTCGGGTTGAGAATTTACCGAAAGCGGAAAAATTTGCGATTCGGGATATTTAACTCCCGGCTCCCAAGCGGATTTTGCCTTATCGCGCCACATGCCGCCAATATATTTACCCACATGACGGGAACCGGAATGAATCATAAAGGCAATTTGTCCTTCTTTGATTCCCCAAGCATAAGCTAAAGCTGGATTTAATACTTTATCGACGCATTGAATTTCTACGAAATGATTTCCACCGCCGATAGTCGCCAATCCACCATCGCGCACTAATCCATCATCGGGTACAAGTTCGGGAGGTGCAAGCCGCCAATTGCCATGCATCGAGCCATCCAGGAAAATATTGTCACTTTCTCGTGCTAACTGTTCTAAGTTAGATTTCGTGACACTTCCTGTAGCTGCATCCAGCATTACATCTAACCAACCGGGAACTCCATATTCAAATAAAGCTTGCATGGCTTTACCCGTCATGGTTACGTCGCGAGTACCGAAAAAGTAATCGCCTTTCATCAATTCCACAAATCGATCGCGCTTTGCTAAAAATGCATCAACTGTCAAATCGGCAACGTGCAAACGCATTCCGCAGTTAATATCCGAACCGGTGGCAGCAGGAATTACCATGTTTTCAGTTTGCACCACTGAACCGATCGCAATACCGGCATCACCTGGATGAAAGTCTGGCGTAGCATGACATTTGCAAACAGCACCCCCTGCGGGATGGCGCACATTCGCAAGATTTGCTAACTGTTTTAGCGCTTTTGCTTCTACGGGAAAGCTTTCGGGTAATAGAACTTCTGCAACTGGTGCATTAGTATTATTACTTAATCGCACTGAATAAGTTGAATTATTGTAAGTAACTTCCATTCCTTGCCGTGACAAAGCACGCAAGAGACGCTTTAAATTTTTTGGCTGCATGAATTTGTGCAAGTCTTTCTCAAAGACCTGTTCTTGTGAAGTTATTAGGGAGACACTGGTTCAGCAGCCGCGTCTCATATAACTTTTTTGGTCGCTTTTCCGGAAAATAAGGGAAAGCCGACGGATAATTTTAGTTATATTTACTTAAATCTTTCTTAGCACTTATTTCATTTTTTGTCAAGTATCCTAAATACTTGCTCATAAAAAATGTATTTGTCTTCTGTAATTGATTTGTAATAGAGAAAGATCTAAAAGCGTAAATCTAGAAACAAAAATTATTGATTGAAGTATTAATATAGATAATATTTGCCATATCAACTGTATATCATCGGAATTATATGAATAAAACTCCTCACAATTAATCAAAGCAATATAGAAATTGTAAATTTTTTTTAAGCTAAAAATTGTTCTTCCAAATAAGTTCTCAAAATTGTAAACTTTGCACTTGACAGCTTAATATTTTGCAACAAATGGACTGCAAAACCGTAATCAAAGAATGGTAATCTGATTAGCAAGATAGATGCCAATAAACTAGTTATTTAGGATTAATTATTAGATGGGTATTTCCTCATATAACACGCCTCTCTTGCTTAGAGCAGCACGCGGACAAATCGTAGAACGTCCCCCCGTATGGATGATGCGCCAAGCTGGACGATATATGAAAGCTTATCGTGACTTAAGAGAGAAGTACCCTTCTTTTCGCCAGCGTTCGGAAATACCGGAAGTGGCAATTGAAGTTTCCTTGCAACCTTGGAGAGCTTTTCAACCCGATGGCGTAATTCTATTTTCTGATATCGTTACACCTTTACCTGGTATCGGTATTGAAATGGATGTTGCCGAAGGTAAAGGTCCAGTTATTGAAAATCCTATTCGCACTCAAGAACAAGTTGATAACTTATATCCATTGCAACCTGATGAATCTTTACCATTTATCAGAACTATTTTGCAAGCGTTGCGATCGGAAGTAGGCGATAAATCAACGGTACTTGGTTTTGTTGGCGCGCCATGGACTTTAGCAGCTTATGTAGTAGAAGGAAAAGGTTCTAAAACATATTCCATTATTAAGAATATGGCTTTTTCCAATTCTGTGATGCTGCACCAACTGCTCACAAAAATATCAGATTCGATCGCCACTTACATCTGTCATCAAATTGATTGTGGCGCTCAGGTAGTACAAATGTTTGATTCTTGGGCAGGTCACTTAAGTCCCCAAGATTACGAAATTTTTGCTTTACCTTATCAAAAAAGAGTATTTGAGAAAGTAAGGCAAACCCATCCAGATACACCATTAATTCTGCTCATCAGTGGAAGTGCGGGTTTACTGGAAAGAATGAGTCAATCAGGCGCGGATATAATCAGCGTTGACTGGACAGTAGATATGGCAGATGCGCGGGTAAGATTGGGTAAAGAAATGAAAGTACAGGGAAATCTCGATCCCGGCGTACTCTTCGGCTCCAAAGAATTTATTCGCGATCGCATTCACGATACAGTTCGTAAAGCAGGTAATTGGGGTCATATTCTTAACCTTGGGCACGGTGTCTTACCCACCACACCAGAAGAAAACGTTGCATTCTTCTTTGAAACAGCTAAACAGTTGAATATAGCAAAAAGCCCAGTATTAACTGCACTAAGCTGTTGACAGTTAACAGTGAGCAGTGAGCAGTTAACAGTGAGCAATTAGGAGTGAGCAGTTAACAGTGAGCAGTTAGGAGTTAGGAGTTAGGAGTTAGGAGTTATGTAATTATCTCCCCATCTCCCCACCTCCCTACCTCCCCATCTCTTTTTTCATCCCGACACTTTTGGTATCTGGCTGTAGTTGTTAGTTGTAAGCGTAAAAGTTAAAAATAATTACAAACATCTAATAACAAAACCTTAGAAAAAATCTATGAGCCAGAAGCGGATTTTAGTAACTGGAGCAAGTGGTTGTATCGGTCATTACATAAGTGAATTATTGATACAAGAAACCGAATACGAACTGTATTTGTTGGTGAGAAATCCAGATAAATTACAAGTTGATACTCAGGCGCGTACTGGTGTTCATATTTTGCAAGGAGATATGCAAAAAATCCAGGATTTAGCTGAGTTGCTGAAAACTATAGATGTAGCGGTGCTAACAGCAACTGCTTGGGGTGGTGCGGGAACTTTTGATATAAATGTAGTCAAAACAATCGAATTACTCAACCTGTTAGATGTTGAAAAATGCGAACAGGTAATATATTTCTCTACAGCGAGTGTCTTAGATAGCAAAAATCAGCCCCTTAAAGAAGCAGGGGAACTAGGTACAGATTATATTCGTTCCAAATTCGACTGCTTGAGAAGATTCTCGAAATTAGCGATTGAACCCAAAATTACGAAAATTTTTCCTACTTTGGTTGTGGGTGGCGATGAAAATAAACCCTTTTCTGCCGTTTCATCCGGTATTCCCGAAGTAACGAAATATGTAGATTTAGTTCGCTTTTTGAAAGCAGATGGTAGTTTTCATTTTATCCATGGAAAAGATATTGCAACTGTAATCAAATATCTGATTGATAATTCTCAGAAAGAAACGAAAAAGTATGTTTTAGGACAAGAGAAGATTACAGCTAATGAAGCAATTGAAGAAATTTGTGTCTATTTCGACAAAAAGATTTATTTCCGCATCCCTCTATTTTCATCATTAGCAGATGTAATAATTAAAATCTTCAATATTCAGATGGCTGCATGGGATAAATTCTGCATGAAATATCGCCATTTTACCTACGAAGAAATTGTTAACCCCAGCAGTTTTAATTTACCAAATTACTGCGCTACTATGAGCGATGTCTTGAAAACTAGCGGCGTAGAAAAGAAGTAAGGGAGAGGGGGAGAGGGGGAGAGGGGGAGATGGGGAGATAATTCATAACTCTTAACTACTAACTCCTAACTCCTAACTACTAACTCATAATTGTTAACTGTTAACCGTCACCCAAAAGTCGGCAGTTTTTACTTTACCATTGCGGTTGAATTGCAACCAAAGCTTGTAGGTTCCCGGTTGAGGAAATTTAGTTGTAAAATGAACCTGATTATTGGGTGAACTTTTGATACTTTGAGTATCGATATAATCAGAATCTGTTAGCGAAGAAGAACTTTTAATCACTACCAGATTCGCTTTTTGACCTAAATATGGTTTTAAATCTTTAATTGGTTTTTTGTTACTAGCTTGCTTCAAATCAAACTTTAAAGTGACTTTTTTCCCGGATTTAATATTTGTTTCAGATAAACTTAAATCGATTACTGTATCGGATAATATCTTTGTCTTGCCAAAACTCTCTAATTCTCTAGGAAAAGGAACTTCACCGGGAATAGAAACTTTTTCTACAGATATATGTTCCTTTTCACCAGATGGATTATAGTCACTAAAAACTGTGTAATCACCAGGAGCCGGAAATTTAGGCTTTACTTCAACATTTTGACTACTTTTATAGCTTGCTTGAACCAAATCAAAAAATCTTAAATCGTTACATACAACAACCATATGCATTTGCTTTGTTTTGGAAGCATCATTATTATTGTTAGCTTTTGTAACTGAATTGGGAACCTGAACTTTTACTGAAACTGGTTTATTTGGTGTAATCTTCTTAGGTAAGGTTAATTTTCCTGGAGTATTTGACGAATTATTTTTAGGTTGAGAGTTAGCTTGTAATTTTTCTGGTGAATTTAGCTTACTTGAGGTTTGCGAACTTGATTGTGGTTGCTTACTTGAGGTAGTTTTTTCTGGTAAAGATTGCACCTGAGTTTGTTGATTTTCAGATTTTTCCTCAGTTGTCATGGTAGATGAACAACCCTGATATAAAAACAAAGTAGCTAATAAAGCTATTTCTGCAACCGAATCTTTCATTGTTATTTTTCTTTGAGTGACACAAATGATTGGTATCAAATTTCCCAATCCTTTATAACAAACCAATCGAGGGTTTTATCGCAACTTTTGTATTACGGATAACATATAGAGTGATTTATGAGACTTTTCTCGTGAAATTATCGCGGTGAAATAATGTAATATTTATAACTGTATATTAATTAACGAATCCATCGTAAGTCACAGAGGAGTTCAGGTTTATCATGGCTTTTATTAACGGAACAAGAAACAACGACAGTCTTTTCGGTACTGCCGATGGTAATTTTATTAACGGTAGGGAAGGTGATGATGGACTTATAGGTAGAAATGGTAATGATTTTTTGAATGGGGGAGCCGGAAAAGATACTTTAATTGGTGGAAATGGGGACGATACTTTATTTGGTGGTTTAAATGACGATATTCTTAGAGGTGGTGCAGGTAATGATATTTTTTTCCTAGCAAAAAACCAGGGGCTAGATACCATAACCGATTTTCAACTTGACAAAGATTCGATTATCTTGGGTAACGGTTTAAGCTTTGGACAACTAAATATTTTTCAAAATGGTAATGATGCTGTAATTTCAGTTGCTAACACCGGTGAAAATTTAGCATTTTTAAATGGAATAGATGCCGAGCAACTTGGAGCAAACAACTTTGAGGCTATTACTAGCGTCTAGAGTTAGCAATAGGGAAACTATAACGAAGCACCTTAAATTTTTGACTAATAAATGCAGCAGATGAAGTACATTCTGAAGATAGGAGATGCCTATAGGGCAAAATTTTTAAAATATAAAAATGTACCTCACTTACCTGCAATATGCTGTATATCCCAGTGTTGTCTAATTAGTAAGTAATTTTTCATTACAAAATGTCGTAATTGTGGTGTATTCAAGTACAAAATACCCATCTCGCATTAGAGAATTTGGGCGTTTTTGGATTTAATATAAGGTTCGCTTAATTACTTATAAATCAAAATATGTTTGTAGTTGCGCCGTCTTCGCTTTTCTCGTTGTGTTGAGCGAAGACGGCGCAACTACGAGCCTTTTATAAGTATTCATCCGGACATGATATAACAACTGATTTATGAAAAATTAATTATTTGGAATTTTCAACTAGAAAATTTATAATATATTTACCATAAATATAGAGACGTAGCGTCGCTACGTCTCTATAAGTTTTATTTGCATTGAGGCTAACTTATCTTTCTAGAAGAATCTGAAAATTCAACTAGCCGAACTAACAATTTCTTCTGTCTCTATTGAAGATTTTTCTCCTAATTTAGCTTCTGTACCAGCAAGTAATCGCTCAATATTGCTACGATGGCGGATAATTACATACAAACCACCTGCGACTCCAAATAAGATATAAGGTAGCGGTTGATGCAGCAGCAGCATCAAAATAGAAACTGCGATCGCAGCACAAATTGAACTCAACGAAACAATCCGCGATATTGCTACAACTATGGCAAATACACCCAATGTCGCTAAACCAACTTGCCAATTCATAGCTAATAAAACACCCAAACCAGTAGCAACGGATTTACCACCACTGAATCCTAAAAATATTGATTTACTATGTCCGATTATCGCCGCTAAACCAGCTAAAGTTACCATTACAGGTTGCCAAATTTCTGGATTAACTGTTGCCGGAATAAAATTATAAATGGGTGCCAATTCAAACAAGCAGTAAGCAAGAAATATTGAAAGTACTCCCTTCAAACAATCAACTAGTAAAACAAATACACCAGGACCTTTACCCAAAGTTCTTAAGACATTTGTAGCACCAGTCGAACCCGAACCAACTTCGCGAATATCAATTCCCTTTAACAGCATTACCAACGCGTAACCTGTGGGAATAGAACCCAAGAGGTAAGCTGAGATTAAAATTGCTCCACACAAACTTAACCAAATGGCCATAATCTTAATTGTTATTTGTTATTTTTTATTTGTTGGTTGTTGAGATATAGCCGATTTTACGCAAAGCTTAGATACAGGTTATTAACGTATTGCACTCAACCAATAACGCAGTAGTGCCAGCATTTTGCTCTCTAATAACCAGCAGGATGCTCGCACTAATTATAATTTCACAAATCATTTATAAGCGCCATATCCACTAACAACTAACAACTATCCACTAACCACTATCTACTAACCAATTTAGAAAAATTCATCTTCATAATAGTCTCTCATCATCTTGGGGTCAGGAGCAAAAGCTAACCATAATGGAAATTGCAATAGCCCTACATTAATTTGTTCTTCCGAATCGTCGATAATAATAAAAGGTTGTAAATCAGCTTTGACCAGACGTTCTGCTTTCTGAGCTACAGCAGCAGGTGTTTCAAATAATGCCAGACCTCTATCGGGACCAAAATCTGGACGACCAATCCCTAAACAATCTTGTAAGCCACGCCGCCATTCTCCAAGACGTTCTGGCGAATTTGCTAAAACTAAAGTGCGAGCGCGGTTACCATACATCGAATGCAATATAGATATAATTGCGGAAGCAATAAGTGTATTTTGCAACCTACTACCCATTGTTCGTAAGGCACCGCGTCCTCCCTGTTTGAAAAACCAAGTGGAAACCCTTTCGGCATGAACTGGCTCAAAGGTACGACGTAATTGCCATGGAGGTCCGTAATAGTCTGGTTTGGTGCGATATTGGTCTATTAACTGACGAATTTTTCTTGTACCATCTTGGAACTGTCCTCGGCTAAATTGTGGTGTTCCTCTTCCGCTGTATTCGGAGTCGAATTCCGAGTCGAATTCATCAAGAGGCTCAACTTCTTTGACCGCAGGTTTTTGGGGTTCGGGCTTTGTTGGTGGAACTAATTCCAACTGTTCTGCAGCTGCGGCTAAGTCTTGTAAGCTACCGGTGAGATAATCTTTAAAACCTTGTACTCGAATTGCTAATTCTTGAGAAGCACCCGCGAAAGTGGTTCGCATTTCATTACGAATTCGTTCTTGACGGCGTTCGAGTTGCTCGACGGAAATTACTAAAGTTTGTTTGCGTTGTTCTAATTCTGCAAGCGCCTCTTGAGTCATTTTCGAGAGTGCTTGTTGCGTGTTGCCCACTTCAGCTTGAAGAGTTTTGTAAGACGTTTGTAAATCGGCAATTTCCCGTTTCAACGATTCTTCGGTACTTTGTAATTGCGCTACTCTTTGAGCCACAAGGTTATATTCCGGAGAATTATCCACTGGTTCCGAGTTTATTTGCGAACTTTCTGCCGTAGTATTTTCACTGGAATTCGCCATAATTGGAGTGACTGAAGATAATGAATTTTCTAATATAGGACTTGGTGTTTGTGATTTTTCTTCCCTAGACTCCTTCGTTGTATTTTCTGCTTCCTCATCTGTATTACTAAGTTCAGGCAACTCTTCTTCTTTATACTTTTCGTCTTGGTTCATAATCAATCCAAGTCCTAAAAAAAATCAGACGATTAAACAAATGCCATCTTTACAAATTTCAATATTAAGTATCAAGTATAAAGTGTCAAATCTATATTTTACCAGAGAGATTAACTAATCATCGCCGACGATCGCTGCACCCGGTGGATATGCTGAGATAAGGAAGAGAGGTAAGAGTAAAGAATTTAGAACTCGTAACTCCCAACTCCTAACTCCTAACTCCCAACTCCTAACTCCTAACTCCTAACTCCTAACTCCCAACTCCCAACTTTTGAAACTTGAACCTCAATCAATTCTCGGACAATGCTGTTCTAAGCAAGCTTTAAGAGTTTTAGCGTCTAATAAAATCGGCAGAAAATGAATGCTTTTAGTTTCTTTAAAGTAAAACAAAGTAGGAACCACATTCCAAAATATCCGCCAATTTTGCCACTCAGCATAAGGAAAGCGACGGAGTAAGTTATCGCCTCTAACAATATCTAAATCGGTGGCTGTAAATTGCAAACGTAATGTTACCGTTTGGTACATCAGAAATAGTCCAAGCAGTGCAATTATCCCTCCAGCCACGGGTTGTTGTATGACGAACAAGGGAATCGATCCAATAATTAAAACTACAGGTATGTTGTAGCTGGGCTTCAGTTCTACGGTAGATGCCGAATTAGAGGTTAATGAAGTAGTCACTGTTTAAAATAATTTTTTTTTACGTGTATTATGTTTATTCTAGAAGTTAGGGGTTCTGAATAGATACAAGATGTATTAATAAGTAGGGAGTTAGGAGTTCTTTATTGGTAGCAAATCAAAATAATCCATCTCCCCATCTGAATTTACTAGAAACCTTGCAATAAAGCGCTACCAGTTCCTTGAAACATTAACCAAGAAAGGAAAAAATTGGTAACAAATATAATTAATAAAGCCGTAACAACAGCAGTTGTGGTTGATTGCCCTACACCTTTAGCTCCTCCTGTTGTGGTTAACCCCCAATTACAACCGATAACTGCGACTAAAAGTCCGAAACAAATAGCTTTAACCATCGCAGTCAAAATATCCCATATTCCCAGAAAATTACGAGTTGAGTCGAGAAACTGGCTATCAGATAAATTGTATAAATTTGTTGCAATAAATAATCCTCCCGCCATACCAGTTATTAAAGAGAACAGGGTGAGAATGGGCAACATTATGCAGCAAGCAAGCACGCGGGGAATAACTAAATAATCTATAGGATCGGTTTTTAACATTAATAGAGCGTCAATTTGCTCTGTAACTTTCATCGTACCAATCTCCGCAGCAAATGCAGAACCAACTCTCCCGGCTAAAACTACTGCTGTCAGCACGGGAGAAAGTTCTCGCGTCAATGCCACTGCCAATACTCCTCCTACAGCGTTTCCTGCACCAAAGTTTATAAACTCCCGTGCAACCTGAATTGTAAATACCGCACCTACAAATACAGCTGTAACTAAGGCGATGAATAGTGAGTCTGGCCCCACCGCAGCCATTTGCTCTAAAGTGTTGCGGCGATGGATTTTACCTTTAAATAAATGAATGATTACTTGTCCAATCAAGAAAATCGCCGCCAGCAATCGCAGGCTCCATGTTCCTAAACTGGATTTAGATGTAGCTTGACTCACAATTTTTACATTAACTCGGCAATTGCCGTCATCATAGCGGAAGTCAAAGGTTCTGAGGAACGGAATTATCTTCCTCTTCTTCCCTATTCTTTACAAAGTGCTTTCATACTCACATCTTGCACCATTCTCAAAAACCGCCTTAGAATAAATTCTCAGGCTAATACACAAAGTCTTCTAAAGAAGACTGGGCAAGGGTTTAGTGCGTTTTAACGTACTTTGTATGTGAGCCTTGAAATTGATTTCAAGGCGGGTATTAGGGCTTAACGACAATGGTGCAAGATCTAAGTTCATATTAACTTAAGTTAAAAACCACTCTCAGAAATCAAAACTGATATTAACTGCATCTAGAAATTGTTTTACAGTTGTAACATTCGTGTAAGCCTTGACTAACTATAGACTTTATGAAATTAATGTCCTTTAATCAAAAAAAATATACGGCATAAAATATTATGAATATATTTTAATAAAGACTTAAGATTATTTAAATGCGGTCTGATATAAGAGGATTGCGCTTATTGTAGGAGGTGACGGATGCCGACTGGCGCGTTTTCACTTCGGGGATAATTTTTTCTATGACCATGTTTATCAACTTTCTTCGCTCTCTAATACTGTCGATTATTTTCAGTTTCGTCGCTCCAATATTATTTTTCGGCGGAGTATTGCTGATTTTATCGCTTGTGAGCTTACTTCCCGCCTTGGAAGGTGTGGCTGATATCATCGCAACTCAAATCTCAAAGTTTTTAGCTGCTTTCGGCAGCGGTATGCCCATGCAAGGGTTATTCGTGATTTGTTTAACTTGTAGCTTCGTTGGGGCACTTTTCGATACTTATGTATATTATCGGTGCCAAATTTTACGTTTAGACTCTTAAGTAGAGCGATTCATAACTTTCGATGCAATTTTGTACTTTGGAATTCTCTAATGCAAAAAATCCTACTTTTCAAAGGGGGCTAGTCATCTGGTGTGGATTCGTTTGGTTTCAAAATTAAATACCCATCGGGTCTGGTAATAACATTTTTTTTGATTGTAGAATACTTAAATAATCTAGAATAAACGCTTTGTTTTCAATCAAATACTTCATTAAATAAAATCGAAATATCTTTAAAAACAAAAAATTGATTAAAATTAGCCCATGGGTTTGTGTCTGCTTAATTTTTGAGAGGCAGATACTTTACGTATTTGTAAATTAAAGTTAATGTTTTAAATCAAATCTAAAATATCGCAAGGTTTTGTGTACTGCTCATGGTTTGGCCTTTTAAGTCCAAGTTTCGCAAGCAAATAGCTAAAATTGAAATTACTGGTGCAATCGCAGGGAGTACTCGCAAACGAGTCTTAGAAGCCCTCAAAACTGTAGAAGAGAAAAAATTTCCCGCACTACTGTTACGAATTGATAGCCCTGGCGGTACGGTAGGAGATTCTCAAGAGATATACAGCGCTCTAGCACGTTTACGGGAAAAAATTAAGATAGTTGCTAGTTTTGGCAATATTTCTGCTTCCGGAGGCGTGTATATCGGCATGGGGGCAGAACACGTCATGGCTAATCCGGGAACAATTACCGGCAGCATCGGCGTAATTTTACGTGGCAATAATTTAGAACGCTTGTTAGATAAGATTGGTGTTTCCTTTAAAGTTATAAAGTCTGGTCCTTATAAGGATATTTTGTCTTTTGATAGGGAACTTACTGATAGCGAACAAACTATTTTGCAAGAATTGATTGATACAAGTTATCAGCAATTCGTGCAAACAGTTGCAGAAGGACGTAATTTAGCACCGGAGACAGTCAGAACTTTTGCTGACGGTAGAATTTTTACCGGAGAGCAAGCTTTAGCATTAGGGGTTGTAGATAAGCTAGGAACCGAAGAAGATGCCCGCCGTTGGGCAGCAGAGTTGGTAAATCTCGATCCAGAAAAAACAGAAGTTTATACCCTAGAAGAACCCAAACCTTGGTACAGTAAGTTTTTACCAGGTAGCAGAGTTCAAAATGGACTGACATCCAAATTTGATTGGGTAGAATTTGAATTATCTACATCTGGTTTACCCCTGTGGCTGTATCGGCCTTGACTTGACGGGAACCCATGAAAATATTTTCTAATACATTAGCGATGAATGTAGAAGAAAGATAAAACTTAGTCAAGGGATCCCTTGATTTTTCATTGCTCATTTGTTCTTTATCCAAAGCTGATGAATAATGACTAATGACGGGCACCCTTAAAAGTTTTTTTTGAAGAAAAAATTTTTAAAGCAACCCTTGACTAGTGTTTTAATTTGGAGGTATTTTACGTGGAATCCCGAATGCAGGCAATTCGTGGAGCAACAACCGTTTCGGAAAATACTGTTGAAGCGATGCAAGAAGCCGTAATGGAAATATTAGAAGAGCTTGAAGGGCGGAATCAACTGCATCCAACGGACATGGTTAGCGTTACTTTTTCAGTAACCCCCGATTTAGATGCTATTTTCCCCGCAGCCATCGCTCGTCATCGTACTGACTGGGATAAAGTTCCGATGATAGATGTCCAGCAAATGTACGTCCAAGGTAGCTTAGAAAAGTGCATTCGGATTTTAATTCACGCCTACATCAAAACTAACGCTACAATCAGTCATGTTTATTTGCGTCATGCTGCTAAGCTCCGTCCAGACTGGAATTTACCTCAGCCGTTACAAGCATCACAGTCAACTATAGAATCAAAAGTGTAGAATACACGCATATTCTATGTGAAAATACTTAAGAAATTATGAAGTTAAACGGTTGTGACTCGACTCAACCTACAAATATTGGCGGAAGAATCTTCACTGACCGAGGAACGGGAGTCCGGATAAAACCGGAAGATTTTATGATGATTATCTCCAAAGGTGAAGATCCGCTAGTAGTTGAAACGGCAGAAGGATTTTTTACGAAAATTTATAAGTATGCAACTGCCTACAAAGGTTTTGTGTTTTTCACAGAATCTTTGAATAGATTGCAATTTGCCGCTCATATCGAAATTATACAGGCTCAAAGTATTTCTAGCGACATTTAAAGTTAGGAATAAGGAATTAGGAGTTAGGAATTACCATTTGAATTGCAATCCCTTTCCCTATTCCCTAAGACTAAAAAGTTGCTCGTGGGGGAAGCCACGCCACTTGCTACGTACTGCGGGAACCGTGCCGTAGCAGTGGTTCCCCAAGACAGCACTTTGCCCTATTCCTTCTTCGGATGAAAACGAATACCCAAAACTAAGTCGTACATAAATTCAAAGAAATCTTTCTTTTTGAGTAGACCTAGTGATTGATGGCATTCCTTTTCATCCAAAAGGGGCTTCATTAAACGATATGTAGGTTGGTAATTATACCAAGGTATAGAAGGCCATAAATGGTGAATTAGATGATAGTTCTGCCCCAAAATCAAGATGTTCAAAATCGGGCTGGCGTAAACCCGAGCATTTTTCCAGCGATTGCGTTCGGAGAAAGGACGATGAGGCAAATAGTCAAAAAATAAACCAAGTGCTAACCCAACGATACCTGAAGGCACAAACCAAAAATTGAGAATGTAGCCGAGGAAGTTAAACTGCACCGAACAAATAACAATAGCTACAACGATTAGACGACTTATGAACCATTCCATAAGTTCGTTTTTGCGCCACAAACGTCGTTTAAAGAAAAATATTTCGTGATAGAAAAAGCGAACTGCAATTAACCACAACGGACCACCTGTAGAAACATAATGGTCTGGATCGTTTTCTGGGTCATTAACATTTGCGTGATGTTGTAAATGCACTCGCGTAAATACTGGAAATGCAAAAGCAAGCATCAATGCACTTCCATGTCCCATGAGGGCGTTAATTTTTCGATTGCTATGAGCAGCCTGGTGGCAAGCATCATGAATTACCGTACCAGCAATATGCAAGGCAATGATATTCATGCAGAAGCATATCCACTGTTGCCATTGCCAAACCCAATAACCTAGTACAGACAGAACAACAATCCCAATAGCCGCTAAAAACATTAGCAGAGTGGGATTGAAACCACCGGGTGAGGACAAAAGTTCCTTGGGGGGGACTGTCAGTGGCTCACGTGCCTCCGACGTCAGCATTGTCAACTCCTTATTTACCAAATATTTGCGAGTATACGACACAGACTGACGAATAATAAAGTTTTGTGTACTAACATTTATCTACATTTTTACATTTATCGGTTATATATCAACAGTTATTAATAATGTTTAGGCGGAAAGCTCAAGTTATTGTGAGAGAATTTTCACAGCTTCCCAATTAATTTTTTCTGAATGCGTTTCTAGCCACAGACAAAAGTTCTAGTTTAATCTACGATTGTTCCCTAGCTAGAAGCGCGATATGGCAGCCCCCTATGCAATTAAGAGATTCAGTACGCCGGACAAAAATTGTCGCTACGATTGGACCCGCTACCAGCAGCCCAGAAGTCCTTAAGGCTCTCATCGAAGCAGGTGCAACAACGCTGCGGCTTAATTTCTCTCATGGAACTCATGCCGACCATCAACGTAATATTCGGTTGATTCGGCAAACAGCATTTGAATTGAATAAACCAGTGGCGATTCTGCAAGATTTGCAGGGTCCCAAAATTCGTCTGGGTAAGTTTGAAGATGGCTCGATATTTGTCAGTAAGGGCGATCGCTTTACTTTAACCAATCGCCCAGTAGTCGGTACTCAGGAAATCAGCTGCATCACTTACGAACATTTAGCAGAGGAAGTTCCCGTTGGAGCTAATATTCTGCTCGATGATGGAAAAGTTGAAATGCAGGTTGTGGAGGTCAATAAAGAAAAAGGGGATTTACATTGTCGGGTTACTGTTGAAGGTAAGCTTTCTAACAATAAAGGTGTGAATTTCCCCGGTGTTTATTTGTCTATCAAGGCGTTAACCGATAAAGATCGCGAGGATTTAGTATTCGGTTTAGACCAAGGTGTAGACTGGGTCGCTCTTTCTTTCGTCCGCAACCCCGAAGATATGATGGAAATTAAGGAATTAATTTCTAGCGCTGGAAAACAAGTACCAGTAATTGCCAAAATCGAAAAACATGAAGCTATTGAACAAATGGAAGCAGTTCTAGCTTTGTGTGATGGTGTAATGGTCGCCAGAGGGGATTTAGGTGTTGAACTACCAGCAGAAGATGTCCCCGTGCTGCAAAAGCGGTTAATTGCCACTGCAAATCGTTTGGGTATTCCCATTATTACCGCTACCCAAATGTTGGACAGTATGGTTAGCAATCCTCGTCCGACTAGGGCGGAGGTATCTGATGTTGCAAATGCAATATTAGACGGTACAGATGCGGTGATGCTTTCCAATGAAACTGCTGTCGGTACATATCCGGTAGAAGCGGTAGCAACAATGGCCAGAATCGCCGAACGTATGGAGAAAGAAGATGCCCAAAACAAAAATGTAAATCAAATATCAGACCCCAGACGTTCCATTCCCAATGCTATAAGCCAAGCGGTAGGCCAGATTTCCGAACAACTTGAAGCAGCAGCAATTATGACTCTGACTCAAAGTGGTGCCACTGCTCGTAACGTTTCCAAGTTCCGCCCTCGTACACCAATTTTGGCGGTAACACCCCATGTAAACGTAGCTAGACAACTGCAATTAGTTTGGGGAGTTAAGCCTTTATTAGTTTTGGAATTACCTTCGGCCGGCCAAACCTTCCAAGCGGCAATTAATGTCGCTCAAGAGAAGAATTTATTAAATGAAGGCGATCTAGTCGTCATGAGTGCTGGTACTCTTCAAGGAATTTCCGGTTCCACAGATTTAATTAAAGTTGAAGTCGTAACTGCCGTACTTGGACAAGGAATAGGACTTGGACAAGGTTCGGTAACCGGACGCGCACGGGTAGCTCATAGCGGTATGGATCTAAATAATTTTAATCCAGGAGAGATTCTAGTTGCCCCAAATACAAATGCAGATTTTGTCGAAGCAATTCGTAAATCTAGCGGTATTATTACTGAGGAAGAAAGTCTCACTTCTCATGCTGCTATCATTGGCTTGCGTGTTGGTGTACCCGTAATTGTGGGTGTTAATAATGCAACTCGTACTATTAGAGATGGAGATATTTTAACTATGGATTTACAGCGAGGTTTAGTTTACTCTGGTGCGGTGGGAACACCTTAAATATAGTTAGTGGTTAGTGGTTAGTTGTTGGTGGTTAGTTGTTGATGGTTAGTTGATGGTGGTCGATCGGTTTTACAATTATAGGACTTAGGCAAAACCATCTTTCCTGCTGGTTATGGAGAACCCGAGTACTTCAATTAGCTCTAGGGGAGATGGTAAGAACACTCTTGCACAACTTAATTACTAACTAACAACTGACAACTATCCACTATCCACTATCCACTAACTAAAGATATTGTTTTAATACTTCGGTGGTGATTTGTCCCGTTTTCTCCCAACTGAATTCACTGGCTCGTTTTAATCCTTTGATAGAAAGCTGCGATCGCAGTTGTTCATCGGTAGCAATTTGTTGCATTGCTTCAGTAATTTCCTTGACATTATAGGGATTGATGAGAATAGCTGCATCATCAGCGACTTCTGGTAAAGAGGAAAGATTGGAGGTAATTACAGGAGTGCCGCAAGCCATGGCTTCTAAAACTGGGAAACCAAAACCTTCCCAAAGACTCGGGAAAACTAAGGCAAGGGCTTGATTAATAATTTTTGGCAATTCTTTATAAGTGACATAGTCAAGAAATTTCACTCGATGCTTAATACCCAATTCTTCAATTTGAGAATGCATCTTGGGTGTATATTTGTTAAAAGGACCTGCAAACCACAATTGGTAGTCCTGAGAATCGTTTAATTGATTTTTTAAATCGGCGAAAGCCCTTATGACTCTATGTAAGTTTTTATGCCAGTCGTGTCTACCAATATAAAGAAAGTAGGGATTATTTTGGTTATTTTGTTTGACTTCGTTAAGTAAACGAAAATTATTTCCATCGTAGGCTAGTGGAATCGGCGTAATTTTACTAGCCGCAATATTATAGAAATCACAAATATCTTTTGCTGTAGCTTTGGAGTTACAAATTATATGCTGCGCTTGTGCGAGCACTTGAGGAATATAGTAACGGTGATAATACTTCAGAGGTGATATGGGTTTGGGAAAGCGTAGAGGTATTACATCATGTACGGTAACGATGGAGCGACAGTTGGAATACAGAGGTGCTTCTGGTTGCGGAGAAAATAAAAGCTTAGACTTCAGCTTTCGATAGATTTGCGGCAGTTTAAATTGCGTCCATAAAAGTCTCTTAAAATGCCCTTTTGTACCTTGAGCGGGTGTAATATTACCTGGTATTTGATAACAATTGAAGTTTGAATACTTACTACTGGCTAGTACTGTGGGTTGGAGATGTTCTAAGTAAGGTAAAAGATTTGTAGCATAGTTACTTATACCTGTTGGTTTTGAGAAAACAACTGATAAATTAACCAATAATTCGTTCATCTATATAACTGTTTAGTCAGTACATCACTTGATATGATATACAGAATTTACCAGTTATTTGTAATATATAAAACATCAATAATAGTTATTTTTTGATATAGTAGTTCCACGCGAAAGAATACAGTTAGCTTTTATCTAATAATTTATCAATAAGACTTTTAGTCCAGTGAAAATTAAGATTTAAGTTTGAATCACGAGTATAGAAAAACATAATTTACTTTTTCTATGTCATTTATAATACGTCGATACTAGTTGATTTATGGTACAGTGACTTCATGTTAGTTCTCGTCATTACAAGCCTTGCGTACATAAATAAACCATAGAATTTACCCAAGGCGATTTTAGGTCGAATAAAAATTAAAATTAAGGCGTAGATAGCTAATCGGGCTAATCTAGTCATAAAAATAAAATCTGACGTATATCTTTCCAAAGTTAATAGATAACTGTAGGTACTATGTTTCATTTTCTGGGAAACATATTTATTTGTAATTGATGAAGGCTGGTGTAGTACGCCAAAATTTTTGGTAACTGCAATTAAATATCCTTGATTGGCATAGCGTCTACAAAAATCAAAATCTTCGTAATAAAGAAAGTAAGCATCGTCAAATTGCGGACAATCGTAAAAATTACGTAGATTAACTATCAAGCTGCAACCGGATACCCAATCACAAAGAATATAAGGAGCGTCTGTATTTGTCAATAAATCTTGAGTTTTAATTGTTCCGGTTTTAGGAATGAAGCTTCCCCCAGCAAACCAAATTTCATCTGAAAGGGTATGAATAATTGTACCGAGAATGGAAATTTCTGGATATGACTGAAAAAATCGGTTAACTTTTTCTAAAGAATTTTCTAATAAATAGGCATCTGGATTAATCATCCAAATCACTGCTTGAGAATCCTGGCTATAAATCCACTTCATCCCATAGTTACAGGCGCAACCAAAACCCATATTATATCCAGCATCGAGAATCTGCACGGATTCACTCTGGAGTTTACCGATGGAATCGTCATCATGGGAGTTGTTGACGATCAAAGTTTTATAGGTGGGATTGTCACCAACAGGTAGGGAATCGATTAATTTTGTAATCAATTCCGTTGAATAATAGTTAACAGTTAGAAAGTAAATCACGATAGTTCAATTTGACAGTCGTCACCAATCATAAATCGTAAGGCTTTTGGGCGACGGGGTGCCAGTGTCAATTGCGCCCTTTGCCCAATTAAACTATCTATAATTCGTTGATGAATTCCGGATATCTTTGCACCTTGCAAAACAACGCTGTGTTCTAATTCGGTATCTACTAAAGTCGAATTGTCAGCAATACTGGTATAAGGACCAATAAAACAATTCTCTAAATAACAATCTTTGCCAATAATCACCGGACCACGGACCGTACAATTAATGACTTTGGAACCATATCCTATTTTTACTCTACCAATTACTTGACTTTGAGTATCTACTTCTCCAGAGATAGATGTTTGCAGGCTGGTATCGAGAATTAAGCGATTAGCTTCGAGCAAATCATCTTTTTTTCCCGTATCTAGCCACCAACCTCCGAGTTGAAAAGCTAATACTTGTTTTTCTTGACTAATTAGATATTGAATAGCGTCAGTAATTTCTAGTTCACCTCTTGCAGAGGGTTTAATACGAGTAATGGCTTCGTGAATAATCTCCGAAAAAAAATAAACTCCTACCAAAGCTAAATTAGAAGGAGGAACTTTTGGCTTTTCGATTAACTCTAAAACTTTGCCGTTTTGATCTACCCTAGCTACTCCAAAGGCACTGGGATTATCAACAGTACGCAATAATATCAATGCATCCTGGTGTTGCTGCTGAAATTGTTTGAGAAAATAACTCAAGTCACCTTGTTGAATCAGGTTATCACCTAAATACATTACAAAAGGTGAATCTTTTAAGAAAGGGCGTGCTACTTTTACAGCGTGGGCAAGTCCTGCCGGTTGCTCTTGTAAAATGTAGGTAATATTAGCTCCAAATCTCTCTCCATTTCCGGTTTTTGCTTGAACTTCATCTCCAGTCTCCGGCGAGATGATGATGCCGATATCAGTAATACCGGCTGCGACCATTTCTTCAATTCCATACCATAAAATTGGTTTATTTGCAACAGGTACGAGTTGTTTAGCCCCGGTGTAGGTAAGAGGGCGTAGTCGCGTACCTTTACCACCAGAGAGGATTAGTGCTTTCATATTATTGCCGAGGGAATAGGGAATAGAATTAGTAAAGAGGGGAGCAGTGTAAACATTTGGGCTGAATAGTTAATTCATTTTTGATTTACTACTTGTTTTAATTCTTGAAGCATTTCTCTGAGGCTTTGTCGCCAATGAGGTGGATAGGATTCTATGATGGTAGAAATTTTCGCACAGTTAAGAACTGAATAACTAGGGCGAGTTGCTGCGGTGGGATATTCAGAAGTGGTAATAGGGATTACGCGCTGAATCTCTAGGGGAAAGCCTAGCTGTTTTGCTTCCTCAAAAATGGCAACAGCAAAGTCGTACCAACTGGCTACACCGCTATTGGTGTAATGGTAAGTACCACTTATTTGTGGATTTTGGGTAAGTGTGGCTATGGTTTGTGCGATATCTTGTGCCCTGGTAGGGCTACCGATTTGATCGGCTACTACTTTTAACTCTGGCTTTTGTGTTCCTAGTCGCAGCATGGTTTTTACAAAATTACTTTTGCCTCCTACACCATAAACCCAGGCTGTACGAAGAATAATGTGGTTACCACAATTTGAACGAATAGCTTCTTCTCCTGCTAATTTGGTTTCACCGTAAATGCTTAGAGGGTTAGTTGGGTGATTTTCCCGGTAAGGACAACTAGCTTTACCATCGAAAACATAATCAGTAGAAATATGAATTAATAAGGCTCCTAATTTTTCAGCTTCTTGAGCGAGAACTTTCGGAGCCGTGGCATTAATGGTATTGGCTAATTCTGGTTCGCTTTGGGCTTTATCTACAGCAGTATAAGCAGCAGCGTTAATGATAATTTCAGGATGATGTTTTTTAATTAAGTCTCTCAGAGTTTCGGGTTGAGCAAGTTCTATTATTGGCCTTGCTACAGCTTTTAAGTTGCTGTAGGGTTGAAGAGTTTTTTGTAATTGGGTGCCGACTTGACCATTACAGCCGATTAGCAAAATTGATTTACTCATTCTATTGATAATAATTCATCTTGCTGATGAAATACTTGCTACTTTATTTAGTTTAAAAATTATCTGAATACATAAAAATCATACATTAATGGGCGATCGCCTCCAAAGAGTTATGTCGTGAGGAATAAACAATCAAAATCTTATTTTATTAGTATTGTTTATCATAGGGATAGAGAAAAATCAATCGTTAATCTAAATAATATTACTGAAATAAAGTAATGAAATTGTTACTATATTGAAAATCGAAATGAGTGTTTTTTATTGAAGCATTTAAAAGTAAAATACGATCTCAAAGCTATTTATTATGATTTTAGGGACTCTTTTACCAATGTTTTTCTCTAAATTTTTTAAGTCAGTATATTTGAAATTTTAGGTAAGCTTAGATATTCATCTGACTTAAAATCCAGAAGGCTATTAGAACTTTATTTCAACTTGTCTAGATAACTTTTACTTATCTATCAAATATTTAGTTTGCCGTATAACTTTTTGGTTAAAATTTTTTGGTTTTAATGACTATTACTGCCTAAAAGTATTTCCCTTATCATCATTTTAAATTCTACGGACGCAAAAAAGTCAATGTTAAACAATACTTATAATTTATACCTATTTACTTTAGGATTTTTTACGTTCATAGATTTATAAATGCTGCATATGACTGATAAATAGGTTATTTCTTAAGGAAAGAACATATGTCCCTAGAAGTAATACTTATAGTAGAAGACACAATTGGTCGCAATAATGTTGCTATAATTTTTATTTGAATGAATAGTTAATTTTTTCTTAAAAGCATAAAACTTTTTGGTTTTATGATTTTTTACCACGTGGTATAGGGCCCTGACGAAAAGCAAACGTTTGCACTGTTTTTTTGTGTTGTTCCCTAATAAACCTATGCCTAGCAATTTATTTGATGCTGATTTTTATCGCTCTGCTAACTCAAATTTGAGTGGCTTGAGTGATAGCCAAGCATGGTCACATTTCAAAAATTACGGTTTAGAAAATGGTCTAGATTTTTCACCGCTAGTCGATTTAGATTTTTATCGTGCTAGCAACAGCGATTTAGCTGAATTAAATAATCAAGAAGCTTATGAAAATTTAGTAAATTATGGTGTTAGTCAAGGGCGAAAATTCTCCTCACTTGTCGATCTAGAATTTTACGGCGATAATAATAGCGACTTAAGTAATTTAGATAATGAAGAGCTATTTGAGCATTTAAAAAATAATGGTATAGCTGAAGGACGTTCATTTTCACAATTTTTCAATGTCCAATATTATTTGGCTGATAATCCGGATGTCGCTCAAGCTGTCGGTAACAGCTATACAGAAGCTTTCGATCATTTTGTTATAGAGGGTTTAAACGAGGGAGACTCTTTCTCGCCAACTTTTGATGCTGAATTTTACAAAAATGCTCATGCCGATCTAGCTGCTACTTCGTTGGATAACGAACAGCTTTTAGAGCATTTTGTTATGAATGGTTTGAATGAAGGAAGAGCATCAGCCTCCGGATTTGATGTCGAATATTATCTGAATAATAACCCTGGCTTAGATGGCTTCAGTTACGATGAAGCTTACAAACACTTTGTCACAGTAGGTTTGTATGATGGGTTAGCGGCTAGCGAATATATAGAAAGTGACTCTGTAGGGAATTCTTTAGATAGTGCTCGTAAAATAGCTTTAGACTCTGGCCAGATAATTTTTAGAGATTCTATTGGTAATTCGGATCGCGAGGACTTTTATAGTTTGAGTTTGAATAATGCCAACAGCAATCTCGAAGTATCAATCAAAGGTTTAAGTGCAGATTTAGACTTAGAATTGCTCAATAGTAGTGGTGATATTATCGCTAGTGCAGCTAACAAAGGTAATTTCAGCGAATCGTTGAGCATTGAGAACTTAGAAGATGGTGTATATATTAGGGTTTCCCAAGGAATAGAATCAGCCAATAGTAACTATAATTTAAGTCTGTCTGTGACCCCAATAGAAGCTGAATCCGAGGTTATAGTTTTGAATGAATCTACACCGGTACCAGCTACACCAGTCGCTCCCGCGGCTCAATCTGGATCAACTCCTCCAACCACTAATCCTCTGATCGATGAAGTTGTCGCATTGACAAACTCTTATCGTATTCAAGAAGGTTTGCAGCCTCTAACTTTAAATGAGAACTTATCCAACGCTGCTCAATCACATAGTACAGATATGGCAGTGAGTGACTTCTTCAGTCACACGGGTTCTAACGATACTACAGTTGGCGCTCGTACGGCTGCAGCAGGCTATGAATCGCCTTATGTGGGTGAAAACATCGCCGCTGGATATATAACTGCAGAAGAAGTTGTTAGAGGATGGATGAATAGCCCTGGGCATCGCGAAAATATTCTCAATCCTAACTATCTAGAAATTGGAGTTGGATATCATTACTTAGCCAATGATACTGGAGAGATAAATTACAATACCTATTGGACGCAGAATTTTGGTAGTGTAATTTCTTGATAGTGAATATAGAGACGGGTTAACCGCAGCTAAATGCATTCCTAGTAATCTACTAAGAGAACTTAGCCTTGGCTAACAATCAAAAAATTTTTCTCCGCTCCCCATCTCCCTTCTCCCAGCCTTCTTTTATAGGGAGTATGATGCGGGGGAGTATATCGCGTCTCTACTGATGTTTAAAGAGCAAAATTGAACTAAATCAAGGGAAAACTTCAGCTATTTGGAATGGTTTGCCTGCTGCATCTTTTGCAGAAAGAATTGGCGGAGTGGTTATCTGCCAATTTATATTTAGATTGGTATCGTTCCAAAGAATAGTACGTTCTCCGTGGGGTGCGTAATAATCCGTAGTTTTATAAAGAACTTCAGCGACTTCGGAAAGTACTACAAAACCATGAGCAAAGCCTGGTGGTATCCATATTTGACGGTTATTTTCAGCGCTGATTTCATAACCCACCCATTTACCAAAAGTAGGAGAACTTTTTCTTATGTCTACGGCGACATCAAATATGCTACCAACAACCGTACGTACTAACTTTCCTTGGGGTTGTAGGATTTGATAATGCAAACCGCGCAATACGTTTTGTTTTGAGTAAGAATGGTTATCTTGAACGAAGTTAACATCTATACTCGTTTTAGCAGTAAATTTTCTTAAATTAAAGGCTTCAAAAAAAAACCCACGTTCGTCTTGAAATACTGGTGCTTCAATAATTAGAACATCAGGAATTTCAGCAGAAATGATTTTCATTGATTTATCATTAATTATTCCTGAATTTTTATATTACTGCTATTTTGACATAAAATTAATAAAAAATAATTTTTAGTTAATGCAATATAATTTCTAGACTTCACCAGGTTTTTCCAAGTCTACCTCTAAAACCGTCAAAGGTTCCAAAGGTACAAGCCCATATTTTGAGTAAAACTAAATCTGGTTCGTAACGTATAACTCTAATTATCATATCTATTAGACATTTGCATCTATGGATGAGACAAAAATATAACATCCGCTTATTTGCTTGACGAGTTTCAAGATAAGTATGATTTCGACAAGCATAGTAATAACGAGATGGCGAACAAGTAAAAGTAAGAATTTCATTATCTATCTTGGATAATCTATCTTTTACTTGTGAATAATTCCCAAGACGATGTGCCATGATCGTATTTTTTGCTACAATTACTTCATAACCTTGATTTCTAAAATTCATACAATAGGCATAGTCTACTGCATCAATAAATAAATTACATGGCGGAAGTTCAACTAATCTAGCTGCACTTAAATTAACAAGAGAACCTGAAGTGATTACACCATCACAATTATAATAATCCTGTATTTGTGCGTATCCAGGTAATGGTAAAAATTTGTAAACCTCAAAAACATATCCGGGAAACTCCTGTAACGTATTGATATCGAGTATTTGAGGAGCGATAATTCCAATATTATGTTTTTTTTCAGATAATTGTTGATATTTGGTTAATAAAATTTCTAAACAATCTGGTACTGGTTGACTATCTTGATCGAAAAGCCAAAGAAAATCATATCCTTTTTCGATAGCCCATTTTATCGCTATATTTAGTCCTCCATCAACACCTATATTTTCGGGATGAAATTCAACGGTAATATTTTCATAATTTTTTTCTGAGATAATTTGAAGCTTGGAATTATCTACAATAAATATCTCTGATATTGTGTATAACTGTTTTTGTATGGCAGCAATTGTTTTATTGAGCGCTTCACTATCTTCGTAAGCAGTAATATAAGCTGCAACTTTGTAATTAATATTTTCCATTGCTATTTGGTTTATATTTGAATAAATATTTGATATCAATAAGTGCAAGCTGTATATTACAAAAGTATTTACTAAGGCAAGCTAAAAATTATTTTTGAGTTAAGCCTAAAATTTTTTTTAGTTTGAGCCATTGGTTTCTAAGTTTCCAAAACTTACTTGTTTCCATGGCTACAATTTGATTATGAGCTAAATTTAATTCTTGTAATAATAATTGTGAGTTATTTTCCTGAATATATGAATTTTGAAAATATATTTGCTTCTGAGGAAAACCAAATAACATTTCCGAAGTTTGGTACTTTTGAATAAGAAAGGCAAATTTATGACAAAAATATTTAGCAATATTTAGGGCATATTTATTAGTAGTATTAATCATAGAACTTGGATGAACTCTATATGCACTAAGAGCTTGAGGAACTAATTTACAAGAATAGTTAGATTGAGCTAACTTTAACCAAACATCATAATCATCCCATCCAAACCAACCATACTCAATTAAATTGGTAGAATATCCTCCTATTTTGAGTAAGATATCTTTATTAAACATAGCCATAGCATCAATGTATGGTTGTTTGACTAAATGACTTATATCCCATTCATGACAAGATATTCTATTTAATTCTTTTCTAGTATCATTATCAAATCTGCTTATTTCTCCATAGACAGCAGCATATTTGGAAAATTTAATTTTGTCATAAAGAATTGCTAAACAATGAGGATAAATCCAATTGTCAGCATCTAAGATAAACACATAGGGAGAACGAGCTATTTCTAGTCCAATATTTCTGGCATCAGCTAAACCAGTATTAAACCATTTTTTTACTAGAGAAATTGGCAATTTAGATTTTGCTAAATATTTTTCAACGAGATATACAGAGTTATCGCTAGAACAATCATCTACTACTAATATTTCTATATTTCCCGGTAAATCTGAAATATCTGATTGAGATATACTATCTAAACATTCATAAATATATTTCGAGTAATTAAATAGTGTAATTATTACGGTAATACAAGGATTTTCACAAATATCATATGCTTGGTTTGATGTTATATCCCAAGGATTGTAGCCTTTATTTTTACAAAGAGAGGCAGTCTTTAAGCGGGAAATAAATAATAATCTTTTTTCTTCTAAGTTATAATCTGATGTTTTTATTTTTAATGGCTGAGATTTGGTTGATTCTTTAGTAAAATTATATTCAAAATACTTATTTTCTAATTCCTTCTGATTAGCTAATATTTGAGAGTGACGATTATTTAATTGTTCTTGATTTAATCCTAACTGCGATCGCTTTGTGTAACTAATCATGATCTCATATCCTTAAGTAAAGCCTCAAAGTATAAATTTTTTTTTAAGCCCTAAGCCGCTTTAGCTCTCCCAACCTTAGCTGTAAAACCCCACCCTAGGGTGTGTTTTCAAAGTAATCCTCACACATGCCGTGACTAGAAAAAGCCGGGTTTTCAGCCCTTTAAGGGCTTCGTAGCTGTAGCTCCTGGCTTTAGCCTGAGAGCGCTTGAGGTTTGAAAACACGCCCTAGCCCTCTCCTTATTCAGGGGAGGGAACAAGATTTTAGTCAACTTTTAAACCGAATGAATTCTTTAATTTCAACCAAGTTTGACGTAATTTCCAAAACTTGCTGCTTTCCATTGCTTTAATAATCTGTTGGGAATGTTCCCATCCACCATGGGCTTGTTGTAGTTTAATTTGACTATCTTCCCATTGCTGTAAGACTTCCTGTAGTTGAATTTGCTCTTGCTGAAATTGGGATTGGTTTTGTTTTAATTGATTTTGCGCTCCTTCTAGTTGTATTTGATTTTGCTGTAGTTGATTTTGTAATTCTTGAAATTTAAATTGAGTTTCCTGTAATTGATTTTGTACTTCTTCTAGTTGCACCTTAGTTTGGTATAGTTGAGATTGTGTTTGTTCAAATTCACTATCTTTAGTTTGAAGTTGAATTTGAGCTTTTTCTAATTTTATGTGTAGATTTTCTAATTGAGTCTGGGAATCATTCAATTTTTCTACAACTTGAGAATACTGTTTATATAAAGCAGTATATTTACTTTCTAAAGAAATAGGATATCCCCGAACAACAAATTGTAAAGTATCCGCATCTTCATCTCGTTCAATCTCGGAAGTGATATTTTTATCAAAATTATTTTTTTCAATCGCTGGGATTAGATCGGAATTTGAATAAATAGGTAGCTTTGTTTGCTCAATTACATCTATCAAATATCCTGAATCCTCAAATAAATGCTCAACCGTTTTACGAGTAAAAAATCTTAGATGAGTATTATCTAAAATACCTAGAGGTTTATATTCAAACTTTCCCTGCAATAAAGCAAGTCTAATAGCTCCATGGGCAATATTAGGAATAGAAGCAATTACATATCCTTGGGGTTGTAATAAACTGCGAGTTTCTTCTAATACTTTCCAAGGATTCCGGAGATGTTCTAAAACATCACCAAAGACAGCAACATCATACTTTTCTGCCGATATTTTTTCTGATAAAATATCAGCTAAGGATACAAAATCTAAATCCGCAATAATAACTTCTTCGCAATACTTTTTAGCAATCTTAGCAGCTTTGGGATTTACTTCTATCCCAGTAACTTCACAACCCCGATTACTAAGTAACTTAGCAAAATAACCTGTAGCACAACCAAAATCAATAACGCGCTTATTATCTCCTATCAAACGCAACATTTTTTTTAAACTGCTATTTTCATCCAAATCTGTTTCTGACAGATTGACTAATAAAGGATAATCTTTCTCCCAATCAGCATTCATCATCTCCATGCTCTTGTTGGTAATTTTTTCTGTAATACCTTTACGCTTATTGGCGTATCGACTAAAGCGTGAACCCGTTTACCTGTATCTGGCGGTAATACCTGAAAAACTATAGCGTTATCAATCCAGTCAAATGTCATTGCTGTATAGTTTTCTGCACCAGCTATTGTCAAACTATAGGAATTAGGGCGTAAGGGTAATTTAAATGTAAATTCAATCTCTAATGTAGTTCCCGGTACTAATTTACCAATTGGTTGATTTTCTTCTATCGTGTTACTACCAATCAGTTCATTGCCATTTTTATCGCATACAAAAAATCCGAGAATACAACCCTGTAACTCTTGATAAATTTCAACTTTAACAAGTAGCTTTACTTGTTCATTAAATCCAAAAATGGGACTTTCATCAGCTTCTTCTCCCGATTGATTAAATAACTGAACGTTTTTAATCAATGCTTTGCGATTCCCTCGGCGAGTTTTTTCTACTTTAATTACAGAATTTTTTTCCCTTGTACTTGGAGATACAATATGATTATCAACATGATTTTCCGGAGTAACTAATCCCAATTCGGTTTCTGTCACCAATTTCATGTATTGGATAATTACATCATTGGGAGTGCCGGAAGTGTAAATATTGCCGCTATCGATCATTACAGCAGAATTACATAAAGTTTTAATTGCACCGGAATCATGAGAAACAAATAAGGTAGTGACACCACTATCCATCAAGTTTCGCATACGGCGCATACAGCGATGTTGAAATACAATATCTCCCACTGCTAAGGCTTCATCTACAATCAAAATTTCCGGTTCAACATTTACTGCTACCGCAAAAGCTAAGCGAACAAACATGCCACTGGAATAAGTTTTTACGGGTTGTTCGATAAAATTTCCGATGTCAGCAAAAGCAGCAATTTCATCAAATTTATTTTCAATATCCTGTTGGGTTAAACCCAATAATATAGCATTGAAAAAAACATTTTGTTTCCCCGTAAACTCTGGATTAAAACCACTTCCTAATTCTAAAAGTGCAGAAACTCTACCCCTAACAACTACCTCTCCCGTGGTTGGCGTTAAAGTACGTGCAATGATTTGCAGTAAGGTACTTTTACCACAACCGTTGCGCCCAACAATTCCTACTGTTTGTCCTTTTTGTATGTCTAAATTAATATCTCTCAGTGCCCAAAATTGTGAGGTTATACTTTTACCTGGGAATAAAATTTCTTTTAATCGATCTACCGGATTAGCATACCTTGTAAAGCACTTTGAGACATTTTTCAAAGAAATAGCGATGTCTTCACTCATGATGAAGGCTACTTATTATAAAAACCGACAATTTAACTTACTACCCTGTTTGAAGCTGGTTAAGATGCTGCTGTGATGTCAGTTTTTGATTGTTTCAATTGATTGTAGATAGTTTTATTTTGTTTGAGTTGCCAATTTGCCGAATTGTTTTTTTTAAATATAACGGTTTTAAGTTAGATGCGATACAAAGTCTCTTGTGAAATTAGAGCGGGCAGGAATGCCTACCCCGCAAGAATGTGTTTGACTCAAATTTGTAAAATTAATTGATAACTACTATCGGTAAGATTATTAGCGTTTTACTCATGTATTTATTTACTCAATTTATATAGTAAATATATATTAATTTAAGGGATTTTATGACTTTTTTTTAGCTAAATTCCAAACATAGCGACTTAAGGAATATCCTTTGTTTAGCCACGTTCTCATAGGGTTGCTTGGCTGCATCTTATCTGTAATATTTTTAACAGTTTTTTTGATTTCATGAGGAGCTGTAAATTCAAATTTATCTTTTTTAATTACAGATTCGGGTAGTTCCAAAGGGTCGATGATATTATGATCTAATTGATAAATTAATGAAGGTCTTACCCATCCCCGTTTAACTTCTTCTCTAATAAATTTTTTGCTAATAAAATCATGTTTAATAGCGTTAAAAAGCTCCTGACACCAAACCCAACCTAAAGGATTATGCGTTTTCAACCAAGGTTGTGATAGCATATCTGTGTAGTGAGTTAAAGCCGTTTCACCTCCGCTATAACTTTCTAAATCGTTCCATTGACTGGGTAATACAGCAGCAATTTTGTTTGCTGGAGCCATTTCTAAAACAAACTGCTTGTAAGTCCATTTTCCCGCTGCTAAATTTCTAACTAATTCTGCGGCATCCCATTTTAACTGTTGGCAATTTAAAACCATAACGCTAAATTGCGGAGCTCTATCTGAGTCGGATGGTTCGTAAACTGAAAGCAAATCCGCACCGTTGAATTCCCACAACCACAACTCTTTAATATCTCGAAAAACTAGCATATCGGAATCAAGATAAATTGCTCTTCCTCGATAATCTTTCAGTTCGGGAATTGCAAATCTTTGAAAACTAAAAGGGGTTCTAGGTTTAATTTTGGGGTCTTTCGGTTCAGGAATATTGATTCCTTTTTGACCTATGGCAGCAAAAAGAGGTGTAACTTCCACTGCCATTGTTGCATGCTTTTTAATTGAATATTCCAACACCTTAACGGCTAACATTTGCTCTTCTTGAGTACCGACAAATATTTTAATTGGAGTTTCAATTTTCGGAGTTAAATCTCTTTTAGTCATCATAGTAAAGTTGATGAATATTAACTAAGCTAAGCTCTTTTTAGCCATTAATAAAACACGAGGACCGTTCCGCTCATTTCTCTGCTCGATTATATCTACATCAAAACCAGTTGCTTTTAAAAGCGAAACTATATCATCTAGTTTCAACCACTTTGAATACTCGTACATACCTGAAAAAACATCTGTATATCCTTCTTCACGATGCTTTTTATAATAGTATTTTTTACCATTATACTCGTAAATATCCTCTGCTTGTTCGTCAAGGGCATAATGAGTATCTAGCATTATCCCTTGATGTATATACTTACTTAATTCCAGTAAATGTTTTACAGGGTCTTTTAAATGATAAAACACTCCTACATGATGCATAACATCCGCTGAGATTAAAGTTAAATATTCGCTTAAATCTTCTTCTATATTTAATTTAAAGATAGTGGGATGAAACCCAAATAGAGAACAGCGAACTATGGTTTTTACAATATTTTCAATCCTAGAATCGACTGCTGTAACTCTATTTGCATATTTTGAAAGACCAATAGTATGAATTCCTTCAAAGCAACCTACTTCCAAAACATGCTTATCTGCTAATGAAAAATATTCATCCATTAACAAGATTCTTTTATCGGGAATAGTTTGAGGCTGACTGCGCTTATTTTGATAAGCTTGATTTCCAAACCTTCTACCATTACTATCAACTACAAAACAATTCCAGTTCAAAATACTATTTAATTCTTGTAAATCTTTATCGTTCAAAAAATCTACAAATTTAATGGTATTTTCGTTATTTTCATAACCGTCCAAAGGTAATTTATGGTGCGTTCTTGATAGTTTTTTCTTAATTATCGAGTAACGCGATTGCATTAACCAATTTAATTGTTTAATAAATACTCGCATATTTCCCTTACCGCTCCTTGTCCTCTAAATTAGGGCTTCATCTTGAGTCAGATCATCCGGTGTATTAATTTCTAAAGTTGCAATTTGTGTATGACAAACTTGAATTGAAAATCCGTGTTCCAAGACTCGAAGTTGCTCCAATCCTTCACATTGTTCTAAGGGAGTCGGTGACAATTCGGCGTATTTTGCGAGAAAATCCCGACGAAAAGCATAAAGTCCCAAATGCTGGAATACTGGAGCGGGTAAATTATTACGATAGTAAGGTATGGGAGAACGTGAAAAGTATAATGCATGATTGTGGCGATCGCATATAACTTTCACCACATTGGGATCGGGATAAGCGGTTTTAGGATCCAAAGGACAGGCTAAAGTTGTCATATCTGGAAGTTCTGCACCTCCACTCAGATAAGGTTCAACTAACTGTGTCAGCATCTCGGAAGTCACAAAGGGCTGATCACCTTGAACGTTGGCTACAGCAACAGCATCGGGATACCGTAAAGCAACTTCAGCGACTCTATCCGTTCCGGAAAGATGATTACTTGAAGTCATTTCTACTACACCACCAAATTTATCGACGCATTCAGCCACTAATTCGCTATCAGTTGCCACCACAACTTTACTAAAAGACGAACACTGTTTCGTGGCTTCATAAACCCACTGCACCATTGGGCGATCGCCAATTTTGACTAAGGGTTTTCCCGGAAAGCGCTGAGAATCGTAGCGAGCGGGGATAACAGCCAGAATATCGATCATAGTCCGCTCCTGACAATGTCATGAAGTCTAATTAAACCCAAACATATTCCTTGTTCGTCTACTACTGGCATTACGGAGATTTGCGAGGGACGGTTTTCCATTAACTGTAATGCTTTATATGCCAAACAAAAGGGGGAAACTGTAATTGGATTTTTGCTCATAATTGCATCACTAATTAAACCTTCAAGCTTTGTTGGGTGAGTTTTTTGCAACGTTCGTCGTAAGTCACCGTCGGTAATAATTCCCAACAAACGACCATGATTATTTACCACATTTACAGCACCCAAACCACCTTGACTGATAGCTGAAATGACTTCCAACCATGTAGCTGTAGTTAATATTTTGGGGTTTTCGTTTCCCCCGTGCATCAAATCCATAACTCGTAAAGTTAAACGTTTACCCAATCTTCCTGCTGGATGATTTAGAGCAAAATCTTCTGGAGTTAAACCTTTGACTTGCATTAACGTCATAGCTAGAGCATCTCCAATCGCTAAAGCTACCGTGGTGCTTGTGGTGGGTGCTAAATTGAGAGGACAAGCTTCTCGATCAACCGAAGCATCTAGAACAACATCAGCATTGCGAGCAAGGGTAGAATTCAAGTTACCGAGTATGGCAATAATTGGAATTTGACGATGCTGAAGATGGGGTAATATTGCTACAAGCTCATCTGTTTCCCCGCTATTGCTCAAGATTACAGCCACATCATCGTGGGAGGCTATTCCCAAATCTCCATGTAAAGCATCCCCAGGGTGAAGATAAAATGCCCTAGTTCCGGTACTAGTTAAAGTCGCGGCAATTTTCCGTCCAATTAAACCCGATTTACCTACACCAGCTAAAATAATTTTACCTGGAGATTTTTTTAAAATATCTATTGCTTTATCAACCTGCTGCGGTTCTAAGCGAATTGCAGCTTTAGTAATTGCATCAGCTTCCAACTTCAATAATTCAGCTACTTTTGAAAAATGGGTACCCTTTGAACCGATCAAATCTGATAGCATAATTATTAGTATTTACATTATTTTATACCTTTTATATATCAAATACACCTGATTTAATTAATGTTACACCCTGCTCCGCACTACTCTTACAGAGCGAGGATGCTGTCCCCATAGCTAAACGGTGACTTAAAAGATTTATTCAAAGTATTACTAAATATTTACAAATTAATTAGCATTTACGAAATATAAGTTGGTCCCCACCCCAAGGATAAGAAAATCTTTCCCTTCGTTCTAGCAAAAAGCCAGAATTAATTATTCTATTAATTACATCTTCTAAGGTTTCCCACCAACAACTTTCATATAAACCTGGTTCTCTACCGTGTTCATCTTTTGTTCCAGCAACAATCTCTGCAATAAATACACCATTTGGTTGCAAGACTCTAAGAATTTCAGCCATTACTTTCTCAAAGTTAAATACATGGTCTAATGAATTAGTAAAAACATAATCAACAGATGCGTCAGCAAACTGTAAATCATGAAAATCACCATGAACAACATAAGAATTTTTTTCCCCAGGATTTAAATCAATTCCGATAGGAAAACATCCTATATCAATAAATGCTTTACATTCAGTACCAATCCGTGCCCCCAAACATAATATATTCTCTCCTCCCTTGAATATACTTAATGCATTAAGTCTATTTGCCAGAGATTCTCGATATTTGATATCATAATTAACTAGATTAATTTTACCTAGTTTAGAACGTTGATGCTCCTTATACGCTTCATAATCTTGATAAATTCTATGAATAAATGAAGCTTCTCCAGATGACCATTCAGAAGATGTAGCAGTGTCTCCTTTGTTGACATTTTCTGATTTTCCTTCACTAATATCATTCTTTCCTGAGTCCTTTGACTCCATTGGTTTTTTCATAAAATTTTTCAACAAGTTCTTCATGGTTAACTTTGTATTAATAGTCGAATTACTGAACTAATATTTAACGATAAAAGCTTTTGTATGATTTGTGCCCTCTTTCCCAAAACGGAGATGAAAAAGTTGTTCCGGACGACCTTCCATAAATTCATCTATAGCTTTTCTTGCCATAGTAAATTCAACGGAATGATAATCATCAAAAAATATAATTCCTCCCCGCTCTATTCTTGGATAAAAGAATTCTAAGCATTCTAAATGGGGTTCGTAAAGGTCGCAATCGATATTAACGAAAAAATATTTATGGTCTGGAAGTTGATTAAGTGTATCGCGAAACAATCCAGGAATTAAAGTAATATATTTTGATAATTTTTGCTCTTTTACTCTATTTTTAACTTGATTAATAGAAGTATCTGCAAACAATAAATCCGATTTTTTCAGTACGTTCTGAGATGCATAAAGTTTATCAATTTCTGAAAGCTCTGGAAGTCCTGTAAAGGTATCTAAACCATAAAAATGTATTGGTAATCCATACATTTTAGCTATCTGAGCGCAAGCAATTAAGCTATGTCCCATATAAACTCCACATTCTACAGCGAAATAGTTTGGAGACGAAAGTAATAGGGATGCAAAATTACGTAAACTCACAGATAAATAGTTTTTTCCGCCACGATTGCTATACAAATCGGCAACAGCACTTCTAAATATATGCAGTAATGGTATTCTTTCAGCATATATTTCCTGATAGGGAAAGTCGTGAGGAAAAGGACTGCATGAATCAATCTTTTGAGTAATCATAAATTTACAATATATATTAAGTTTAAATATTAATTTTCAAGTTTAACGTTCAACTTTAAGTTCTTCAATTTCCCAACTACGAGGTTGGTAAAAATGGCATTGGTTCATATTTCTACTTCTGCGGACTTCAAATCTAAAGGATTCAACTAAATCGTATATATAGAAAGGACGTTTACTTATACTAAGTTTTATCGTATAAATTCCCGGCTTCAATCCACAATAGGGCATTTTTAATTTAATTTCCTGTTCTCCAGGTGGTATTTCTAAAGTTTGCTTATCTCTTTCGCTATTAATGCTCAATATGCTGTCATGCTGATTGTTAATATCTCTAATGATGATACCCACTATCGCATTTTCAACCATTTTATAAGCTTTACATCTGATACATAAATAAGCAGGTTTACCACTGACAAGAGTTTTTAAAGTATTTCCCTTATCATCCTTAAATAAAATCGAAAGTATATGTAATTCTTCTGAATTATTGGAATTTTCGCTAAGATTAGCCATAGCTCCTTTTCCAGATTCAGAACCAATTTTTAATAAATCCTCCTCATATTTGCTCATCACTAAATCAGTTTCTCCACACATGACTACATTTCCTTTGGATAGGTAAACAGTAGTATTACATATATTTAAGATGGCATTTGAACTATGAGAGACTAAAACAAATGATGTTCCTTCTTCTCTCAATTGATTTAACTTGCGATAACATTTTGTTCTAAATCTAGCATCCCCCACTGCTAAAACTTCATCAATCAAAAGGATATCTGGTTTTGTGTAAATAGCACAAGCAAAGCCAAGTCTAGCCCTCATCCCAGAACTATAAGTTCTAACAGGAGCATCTATTGCATCCCATACTTCAGCAAAATCCAGCACGCTCTGGAAACTTTTATCTATTTCTTGGCGAGAAAGACCTAAAATAGACATATTAACGTAGACATTTTCTCTACCACTTAGTAAAGGATTAAACCCAGCACCAAGAGCAATCAATGCAGCAATACGACCTCTTATTCTTATGGAACCTGTATCTGGCTTGATTAAACCGCTGATAGTTCTTAAAAGAGTAGTTTTGCCGCTACCATTAACTCCAATTAAACCAAGAGATTCCCCTCGACGAACGTCAATACTGACATTTTGAAGTGCCCAGAACTCTCCTTTCCTTAATGCATGACTTCCTCTAGAAGTACCAAATACTTCTGCGGCAATATCTTTTAAACCATAAACATAAGCTTGTTTAAGGCTGCGACAAAATTTCTTGGAAACATCTTGTATTGAGATAATCGTATCATCATCTTTCATCTGAGATAATGCCGAATAATTTTCAGTTGATTTATTAGTCATGCTTAACTTATCCTCTCTATTAAATAAGGCATAGCAAGACGGTAAATTAACCAACCTAAAACTAGTCCAATCAAAGCAATTATACTCACAAATGCAAAGCTCAAAGGTTGTGAAAGTACTCCTGTAGTTATCAATTCTCTTGCTGTTACAAGTAAAGGTGTGACTGGATTAAGTTTAACTATAAAATTTAGAATCGGATTATCTGGAGTAGGATAAGCTACTGGAGTCAAAAAAAACCAAGCTAGAGTTATGACTTCCATTGCTCTAGAAATATCTTGAATTAAATTAGTGACAGGAACTAGTAATAAACCAATAGCTGTTCCTAATATAATTAAATTGATCATGGCAATTGGCGATAAGATTATTGTCCAACTTACAGATACCCGAAATATAATGAATAAAGCGATCACAAAAGCTAGTTTAATGATTAAATTAAATAAGATTTGCCCCAGTTGAGTCAAAATAATCGCTTCATGGGGAAATTTAACTTGAGCAAGTAGCGGGCGTGAAGTATTTATTGCTATTTGAGGACAATTAAGTGCTTCTAAAAAGGTTTGCCATAAAACCGTACCAAGCATCACGTAAGCGGGATAAGGTATATCAGTTTCGCCTATATTTAAAACTCCTGTATCATTCGCAAATGTTAATCCCGCTGCTGTTAAAGCAGGAGGTACAATAGCCCAAGTAATTCCTAAAAAAGAGCGTCTATATTGCCCTCTAATATTTCTGATAAGTAAACGCCATGCTAATTCACGAGAAGCGAACAAGTCACCATACATTTCTCTGAATAGCTTGAGAGGGCGTAAAATTTTACTTTTAGGTGTATATAAAGTTTCACCTATGGGAACCTTATTCAAATTAACTCCTATAATTCATATTCTCTTTAATTTTTCTCTTGAGGCAAATTAAATCTTTTTTTTATCTTCTGTTTTTATTTAATTTACGATCAAAATATTAAACAATAAAGATTGAATTTAAGCTTTAACTAAAACAAAATAAAAATCTTTATGATTGGCAGTACGCCGAATATTAAACCAAGAAAAACCTAACTTTTCAACCGCATAAGTAAGTAATTCAGCATTGCTATTAGTATAAAAATGTAAGTGAATAGAACGTTTTGCTTCGTAAAAAGTTTTTGGGTTTTTACCAGGTGCTCGATACTTTCCCCATCGAACATAATGTTCTAGAGTTGGTTCCATTTCATAATCAATACTTAATAGACTAATAAATTCCGACCTAGAAAATAGGAATATTTGGAAAATGCAGCGATGAAAGAAAGTACCATAATTGAGAATAGTTGAGTAAAGCTTTTTCAAGAGGGAAGAATAGCTTACTTTTATAATCTTGCTCTGATGGTGATAATCCCTAAAGATTTATTTTCTAGCTATAATCAATAATCGATAGGATGCTTCTTCCCAATTAAATAAATGAGGTTTCATCAATTTAGAAATTGATTTAAAGCCAACGTTAGTTAAAGCATCAATTAAAGTTTTTTCTGTAGCCCAAAAGGAAAATGTATTATCTAGAGAAGCTCTAACTTTACGATATTTGTCTTCTTCAGAAGCATTGTCTTTGTGTTCGCGAAACAAATATCCCTCGCAGCCACTTCCAGTTTTTATGGGACCTTTTAAATTAAATCTGTCTATTGATTCTGGAGTACTAACGTGAGTGTAAATTATCAGAGTGTCTTCAGTTAAACTTGCTAATGTATTCAACATTTCTTCAAAAGAATCTTGACCTAAATGATGCAGGATTCCAGAGAATAAAACACACTCAAAAGTACCAATTTCAGCAGGATTAATTTTGCGAACGTCTCCTTGCTGAAAACGAGCATTTTCAACATTTAATACTTTCGCTGCAAATTTAGCTCTTTCCACATAAAGTTCTCTACCTTCTATTCCTAAGACATTTGCACCTGCTTGAGCCAAAGTAATAGAATGTACTCCTTCGGCTGAAGCCAAATCCAGTACTCTCAAATCCGTCATATTGCCACGACGACAATTTAAGGGGACTACATCTATCAATAGATTGCCAAGTTTTCCCAAACCTATAGCTTTCTTATAAAACTTTTCTTCTTGAGGGGAAACTGTTTCAATACCATTTCCAAAATTAAAGTAATGTGCCCAAGGAATTGTTGATTCTAACTTCTCAAGACCTTGACGAATTTCTTCTGGGCTAATACTGTAGGATTGCATTTTCTTAATTTCTCCTATTTTGACAATTTAAGATTTGATTGTTTATAGTTGGAAGCTAATGTTATAACTAATTATAACTAGGTTGCAATACATGATAAACTTGTTTTTCTAATATTTCCAAATTAAATTCTTTTTCGCATCTGACTTTGGCATTTTGTAATATTTTTTTGCTAAAATCGCTATTTTCTATTGAGAATTTAATTTTTTCATACCATTGCCATGGTTCGGCAAGAATTACTTCTTTTCCATCGACGAATTGATTGTAAACATTCACATTACTCGCAATTGTGGGAATATCACAGGCTGTATATTCGATAAGTTTAGTCGGAGCTTTACATTGATTAAAGTCAGTATTTTCCAGAGGCGCTAAACCAATATCCCAGTTTAGTTCGTAAAGCTTTTGGAGAAACTGCGAATAATTGACTTTAACTTGATGGGAAGTGATTCTATCGCTAAATTTTTGTAATCCATCTGGAATAGAAATAGTCCCAAATGTTTCAAATTTAATCTGAGGATATTCAGTTAATATTTGAGCAATAGCAGGAGCAATCATTTTTAAATCATTTCTATGTCCTTTGGAACCCATATAGCCAATTGTCAAATCATTTGAATTGATAATCTTACTTTTATTAATCAAACTTTCCAAGTAAGGAGCATATATACCAGAAAAAACTTCTTGCTGGGGAAAACGTTTGGCTAATGTCCGATCTAAATATTGGGTTGAAGCATAAATCAGATTTACATGGGAAAGTAAATATTCGCGCTCTTGAATAACTTCTTGATTTCCATGTTGTTTTTGAATTCCTTGTCCCAAGGACAAAGGTATATTTAATAAGTCATCATCAATATGGTAAATAGTATTAATTTTCTGTTCTTGGCATCTTTGCCAAATTGATTTACCATAAGGCAAAGCGTAACGACTAAAAATCGCTGTTTGAGGTTTAATATCCTCTAAAACGTTATCGATAAATGAATCGATTTGATAATTTTTGTTATTTAAGTAATTAAGTATAGTTTTACTAGATAAGACAACAAAATCTACTTCTCCTTTTTGATAAAGTAATTCCAACACATAATGAAAACTGAGATAATAGGTTGCGTTGACATTCTCGACAAATATTAGGATTCTTTTCTTACCGTTATTACCTCGATTTGCAACGTCATATTGAATTTCTAAATTTTCGTTGTGTTCTGGGTTTAAAAAAATAATTTTTTTTAGTATATTCATCAGAAATATTTTTAGTATTTAATAATAAATATGGAACAATCAAAATTTATTCAGGTATTCAGACTATATTTTTTTTACACCAAAAACTTAGTGCTGATAAACCTTGTTTCAAGCTAACTTGTGGTTGCCAATTTAATAACTCATTTGCTTTACTAATATCTGCAACTGCATGACGAATATCACCAGTACGAAAATCACCCGTAATCTGATAATTATTTTCAGGTTTTTCGTGAAGATTAAGCAGAGTTTTTGCTACTTCTAAAATGGTAGTAGGCTCACCGCTTCCTATGTTTATTGTTGTTCCATGAGGTAACCTCGCTTGGGTGGCTAATTCTACCGCTCTGGCTACATCATCAATAAATATAAAGTCACGGACAATATTGCCATCTTCATAGATATTGAGTTTTTTATTTTGCAAAATTTGACTGGAAAATATCGATAATACACCAGTATAAGGATTATTTAAAGATTGTCCCGGACCATAAACATTTTGAAAGCGTAAAATAGTAGCTTGCCAAGATGCATTTGCAGCAGCTTGAGTTACCAAGTATTCCTGCATCAATTTTGTAGAAGCATAAATTGAACAAGGAGCGGGTGGAGTATCTTCCAAAGTTGCTATTGGTTCTAGTTGAATTCCATTACTAGAAGTTGGTATAAATTGACCGGACTGCATTGCTTCATTAGTCCTTGCAGGAGGAACTATTAACTTCCTAGTTTCCCATTCTCTATATGCTCCTTCACCATAAATTGCTCTCGATGATGGCAAAACAAAACGTTTCAAATTATTCCCATGTTTGTTGATAGCTTCTAGTAATATAGAAGTACCTAAAATATTTACATCGCAATAACGAGTAATTTCATACATTGATTGTCCCGTACCTGTTTCGGCAGCCATATGGACAATTACTTCTGGTTGAGCATCTTGGATAATTTTTTCAACTAGATTTTGATTTTTAACATCTCCACGTATAAAAGTTATATTCGAGGGAAAAATAGGTTCTTGAATATCTTCACCATGAATCTGAGGACTAAGATTATCTATAATCCAGATTCTATTTTCTAAGTTTTTAGCTAATTGAAGTGTTAGCTTTCGACCAATAAACCCTGCACCTCCCGTAATTAGGAAGCGTTGATAACGATCAATATTACGAATATTACTCATATATTCGATTAAAAATGTTGTATGCTGGTCTAGTTGATTAATTGCGATTCCTTATAATTCTTCATTGCTTTTTTGCGGATCTTTTTGAGACGATAAACTTCTTGATGTGGTTTAAATTCACCTTTTTTATCTAAAGCTTCATTTGACTTCCCGAATAAAGGTTGTAAAAATCCAGGAATCATCTGACCATATTTTAGTTCCCTAACTAAAGATGGTCGAAAGAATCCTAAATCCGTTTCTTGTTGAATTTCACTCATCGAAATCGAATTATTTTTTAACATCAGTCTTAGTTCGTTCAACCACAGATAACCAAACTGATTTTTACAAGATACCCAAGGTTGAGTTGCCATATCGGTATAGTGTATTAAGCAAGTGTTTTCGTCATAATGCTCTAAACTGTTCCATTTAAAAGGAACTCCGCATTTTATATCTTCCTTTTCATCCAAGATGCATAATTCATGCATCAATGTATCGTAATCATATTCACCTCTATCTAAGTCATCGATGATATTTTCAATTTTCCAATCTAATCTTTCACAATCCAAAAGCATTACCGCACATTGTTTTTTTCTTTTCGCGGGTGCTCCTAATTTATTTTGAGTATTTTGATGTTTCTCGGGAATTTCTTCTTGGATGACAACTTTAGCTCCATCAAAATCTATATTCCAAAGTTCGGCAATATCTTGAAAAACTAACATATCAGCATCAAGATAAATTGCTTTCCCCGAATAGTTAGATAATTTTGGGATGCAAAAACGACTAAATGAAAAACCCGTTCTTTGCCAATTTCTTGGATCTGACGGTTTTTTTATTGGCAAGTCTAACATTGGATGGACGACTACATCCAATTTTGTATGCCTCTTGATCGAATGTTCGAGAACTTTAACTGCTAAAATTTGACTTCTATCAGTTCCCACATAAACTCTAACTGTTTCATCCATTTTTATACTTTCCCACAGTAATTAGCTTGCCCTTAGAGGTATTTTTTGCGAAGATATCTGCTGTAATCAACTCGACTATTCGCGCGATTGCATCTCCAGAAATAATATTTTTATCTACAAATTGACGTGCTTGATTTTGGGCTGTGATTTTCTCTTCGGGTAACTGTAATTGTTTTACAAAGGAAGTCCAGTCTTCTTGATTATTAATCGTTGAAAGAGGAGCATAATTTGAAAGTTCTAGCCCGTAACTAACTACACTAACCGGACAATCCATGCGGGCTGCATCGAGTGCTACCGTTGAAGGGGTAGTAATAACACCATCAGCGTTTTGAATAATTGCTGGTGCTGTAAATGGCTCCCATTCTGGAAGTTTCGGATTAGCAATAACTAAGTTATCCGCAGAAGGTAAAGAACCCTTGTATCTATTTGTCAACCACAATCCAGCGTGATGTGGCTTGACTAGAAAAGTTGTATTAGGAAAACTCAGGGCTGTTTTTTCAAGATGGCTTAAAAAGTTTTGTCTGTAGTTATCGTCATAACGATGCCAATGCAAGTTTTCAAATATAGCAATCAGATATTCACGCTGCTTTGGTATCTGAATTTCGTTAATATTAGAACTAATATACTTGGGACATCCTACCGATACACAAAGTTGTTTGGTTTCTAAAGGTATTTGAGGTGAAAGCAAACTCGTATTACCCCAAGTTAAGATTTTTTTAGAGGCAAATCTAATTAAATCAACTGTATGAACCTCATCAAAATAAGTTAAACCAATGTTCTCGAAACCATGCTGTAAAGTATAAGTAAATATCCCCGCTCTATTTGCTCGCTTTGTCAAAGTATAAGCTGCTTTATGGGGAGAAGCAGTCGTTTCAGAAGCAGTAATTACAGCTTTAACACCAGTCAGATTTGGCTCTAGTCTCGTCAAAACTCCCAAACGCGAAACCTTAGAAAAAGGTATCCCTAATTTATCTAAAGTCTCATTTATTCTTGGTGATTCGTTTAATAATTCATCAATTACAAAGACTTTCAACTCTAAATCATCTCTTTGTTTTAAACTTTCTAATAAAGGTAAAACAATATCTAAATCTTGCATTAAGTGCATGAATATTAGCACTATCGGCTTACGCTTCCAAAGATTATTTAATCCTATCATGTCACTATCCCCTGGTAACTTGCTCTATCAAATTTGACCATTGATTAGCAACCGCTTCACCGCTATAAATGCTGTTAACCATAGATTGTGCCTTTTTCAAATGAGAATCAACTAATTGCTCGTCGCTTAAATAAGCTTTTAATCCCCTCTTCCAATCGTCAAATATTATACACTCATTTAAATCATCCAGGGCTGGCGTTCTTGTGGCAACTACAGGTACTCCTAAAGACAAAGAAAGAATTGCCCGATTCGCAGATTTACAAATGCTAAAAGCACATTGAGAATTAGGAATTATTGTCACATCGCTTTGAGATATATTGTTATAAATAGTAAACAAATCCCATTCTATATAATCTGTAGCAAACGGTAGGGGTTGGATGTATTTAGAATATTTTTTATAGTTATTGCTAACAATAAGTAAACGGAAATTTATTTCTTTACTAAGCTGAGTCAGAGGTTCAGCTATATCTAATAGATTTAACATTCCAAAGTTTCCGTAACGAGCTCCATGATTACCGAACCAGATAATTGTTTTACAATCATTTTCTACTGTTCGATTAAATGCTGGGATATCTACGAAATTTTCTTGTAAATTAATTTGATCGACTATCGCGTTTCTCCGATTTGATTCTACTGACTTTTGTAAGGCAAAACTTGTATTTGTAGCTAGTTCATTATTTATCAAAATATTTTTTGTTTTTTTTGCATAATCGAAATACTTATGGAAGTGAACCAAATTAATTAATTTATTCGATAATTGATTGACGTTTTTATTGTACTTGTTTAAAATTTCCTGCAATCTATGATAATTTTCTTTTATATTAAATGTATTTTTGTTTTTGTTTTTTTGATAATATTTTTGTATAACTTTTATTCTTTTTGGTAATGACTTTGCAATAATATAAATAATTGATATTGGTCGATATGAAAATAACTTTAACCAGCGTCCCCATTTACAGATAAAAAGAGCATAATTAATATCCTTTACAGTTTCATTCGCATCTGGAACTATAAATATTGGAACCGAAGGATTTACTTCTGTTTTTATCGTATTTTTTAAAGCTATTCCTGTTGTAACTATTGCGGAAGCCACCTCAGACATCTCTTTAAAAATTTCACTCGGTTTAAATTTAAATTTGCTGATATATTCATCAATAAATATGTTGTCACAAATATCGAGAATAACTGGTATATCTGCCTCTTGAGCTTTTTTCGCTAAAAATAGGTCGTATGGAGTGAAACTTTTAACGAAAATCAAAACATCTGAATTGGATTTTTCACCAAAATCAATTGGATTATTTCCAGCATAAAAGCACGATTTGTAGCCGTGTGATTCTAAATAACGACTTGGAAGTAAGCAGCGATAGCGCACGCTGGCTATTTTAATATCAAAAGAGTTTGTCTTCCAAATTAACATGAGTTTATATTACGATTTTACTCTAATAAATTTTGCTTAACTCAGATATAACTTCTTTAATAAAATATACCAATATGAATCAGCAATAAATTCAGACTATATATTTAATCCTTTGCTTCAATCAAATCGAATATTCACGAATATAAGCCAACTTTCACAAAATTACATACTATAAATCAAGATGATTAATTTGATTTTAGTTCCCGACATAAGCATAAATTGTCTCTACAAGTCTGAAGCTTATTTTTACTTATTTTTTGCCGTATTGTGTCTATCAATACACTATATAACGTGATAAATAATACTGCTTCGGGATAAATTACTTTAATTTTTCTTCAAACTTGCTTGCAACCTATTTTTTTAGGGCAATTAACCTACAACACATCAGCAAAAGCTGGACGTAGCCTTCTGTATGCTGAGATACCGACAAAAAATATAATTACCGATATAGTTGAAGCAACTCCCAACTCACCCCAATGCTTTACCTCCCCCACTAAAACAAAGTCGCGATAAATCTCTACAATCGCCGCTAGTGGGTTTAACCATAATACCCAGCTTTGCCAACTCTCGGGAATTGATGTAGCTGGGTAAACTACAGGCGTTGCATAAAACCAGATATTTAGAATAACATTTAACGTTTGCGGTATATCACGTAAAAATACGGTTAAACCTGCAACTAAGTAACCTAAACCAGCGGTAAGCAATAGCTGCGGTACCCAAACCAAAGGTAATAGCCCCAAGGTAGTATGCAAGGTACCTGAAGACAAAGCTACAAAAAAAATCAGCATCATCAAGCCGAAAGAACTCTCGACGAAAGCTGATAAAATCGGTACTAAAGGTAGCAGACTGAGGGGAAAAACCACCTTTTTGACTAAATTTGGCTGACTGATTACCGAACTAGCCGATTGAAGTAAACCGGTACTAAAAGCAATCCAAGGAAGCAATCCTGCGAATAGCCACAACCCAAAGGATACATTGTCGTTTGCAGGTAAACCTTTAAGACTCAGCTTGACCTTTAAAATAACTGAAAATACGTATGTATAAATCAGTAATTGCGACAGCGGGTTAACTAAAGACCATAAATTACCTAGAACAGAGCCTTTATACCGCGCTTCTAAATCTCGTCTGACTAAAGTTCTTAACAAATCGATCTTTGTCCACCACCCGTCGCTAATTGGTAGGATACGTCTTAAACGGCCCGAAATGCGCACAAATAACTGCATTGTTCGCATAGATTTCCAATTCCTCACTCACACACTCAAAAATAGGTCACACCTGACGGTCAAATTTTACTTATAACCGTGAAAAACTTGAATCATTCTTCTTTGCAAATAAACCTCTACAGGAAATAATTCTTCGGTACGGTTAAAAAAGGTACTACTCGACCCACTATTGCAAACAATATTTTTCAACGATCATACAACGAATTGGTTCTCAACGAATTTTAGATTTTTCGATGCAGCCGAAGAAACGAAGGGCATTGATAATTCAAAATTTTTAATCTCCCCATCTCCCCAACTCCCCACCTCCCTATCTCCCCACCTCCCCATCTCTCCATCTCCCCACCTCACCACCTCCCTATCTCCAGAAAGCACTCCCGCTTATGTCCCTTATTCAGCTAAACTGAGTCTTGGTTTAGTGCATTTATAATTAATTCAGCATGGAAATAGGACAAGTAGTTAAAGTAGTTCGTTTACGCGATCCTTTATCATCGTTCGTTACCTCTAAAAAACTAGGAAAAGTCGGTACTATCACAGACTTCAAAATAACCGACGGCATGGGTGTTGGCGCAGTCGTAAAGTTTGATGACAATTCTGCCACTTGGTTTTTTGAAGATGAACTGGAAGTAGTGCAATAGATGGAAGCATCTTAAATAAATCTGCTGTTAACTAGAAGTTGATTGTAAGGGCTGAAATTGGAATTTATAAAATGTCCCAGATATTAGCCTTATTGGGTGCAAGCAGTGCAGCGCGAACTAAAATTGCGATCGCCTCTGCCAAAACCTTAGCAAATCAAGGAAAGCGGGTACTTCTAGCATCTGGTGCTCAACCCGCTTTACCCGTTATGTTGTCCGCGGATTTAGGCCCAGATCCTCGAGAAGTTGGTACTAATTTACAGGCAGTACAGTTTCAATCTTCTGTATTGCTCGAACGCAATTGGGAAGAGGTGAAGAAACTTGAAGCCCAATATCTTAAAACACCTATTCTCAAAGATATATACGGGCAAGAATTATCAATCTTACCTGGGATGGATGGCGCTTTAGCACTTAATGCTATCCGCGAATATTTTGAGAGTGGTAAATATGACGTTATTGTTTACTGCGGCACCGGTGATTTAGACACCTTGCGAATGTTGGGAATGCCCGAATCTATCAGTTGGTACGTGCGTCGATTCCGACAATTGTTTGTCAATTCAGATTTAGGCAAGGCGATTTCCGATTCGCCTTTTATCCAGCCGTTAATTTCTTCCTTTCTTAACGTCAACCCCACAGCAGATAATTTTGCTCAACCCAGCAACCAAGTCAATAACATCTTGGATAAGGGTAAAGAAGTTCTCAATAACCCCAAACAGTTTAGCGCTTTCTTAGTGACAAACGGTGACCCCATCGAAGTGGTTACAACTCGTTATCTTTGGGGAAGTGCCCAACAAGTGGGTTTAACTATTGGTGGCGTAATTGTTATTTCTGGAGACGGTAATTCAAACTTCTCTGAAGATTTTGCTCCCTTGGAAGTTACTAATATCCCAGATATTAAAGAAGGTAATTGGCAACCATTAATAGATGCCCTACCTGACTTTACCGCACAAGCGCAACAAGCCCCTAGACCAATCGAAATTGATATTAATGCCCGTCAGGTACGATTATTTTTACCGGGATTTGACAAAAAACAAGTCAAATTAACCCAATATGGGCCAGAAGTCACCATAGAGGCAGGAGATCAAAGAAGAAATATTTTATTACCTCCTGCCCTCAGCGGTAAACCCGTTGCGGGAGCGAAATTTCAAAACCAATATTTGATAATTTCGTTTTAAAGGAGTAAGGAGTAAGGAGTTGGGAGCTCGCGGAGTTAGGAGTTAAGAGTGAATAGTTAGTAGTTATAAGTTAAAAATTATCTCTCCCCATCTCCCCACCTCCCCATCTCCCCATCTCCCCACCTCCCCATCTCCCCACCTCCCCACCTCCCCATCTCCCCACCTCTTCTATCAATCACCCATTCCCCAAACATAAAGATGTCTGAATCAACTCAACCACAATCGGAAAATACAGATCGTAGTGCCAAAACCAGACAGTTGCTAGGAATGAAAGGTGCAGCATCTGGTGAAACTTCTCCGAAGTGGAAAATTCGCTTGCAGTTAATGAAGCCTATTACCTGGATTCCCTTGATTTGGGGGGTTGTCTGTGGTGCGGCTTCTTCGGGTAACTATACTTGGACTTTAGAAAATTTTCTGAAGTCAGCGGCTTGTATGTTACTTGCTGGTCCTATTTTGGCTGGTTATACCCAAACTTTAAACGAATATTACGATCGCGAAATTGATGCTGTCAACGAACCCTATCGTCCCATACCTTCGGGTGCTATTCCTTTACCCCAGGTAATTACGCAAATTTGGGTATTAATGATTGCCGGTTTAGGCTTGGCTTTCACTTTAGATAAATGGGCTGGAAATGAGTTTCCCACAATTTCGGTCATTGCAGTACTGGGTGTTTTTATTGCTTTCATTTATTCTGCTCCACCGCTGAAGCTAAAACAAAACGGCTGGATAGGAGGTTATGCCCTTGGTGCGAGCTACATCGCCTTTCCTTGGTGTACCGGCCATGCATTGTTCGGCGATTTAAATTGGAAAGTAGTAGTATTCACAGTTGTATATAGTTTGGCAGGCTTAGGAATTGCCATAGTCAATGACTTTAAAAGTGTGGAAGGAGACAAGCAATTCGGATTGAAATCCTTACCCGTAGTCTTCGGTGTCAAAAAAGCCGCTTGGATTTGCGCCATTATGATTGACTTTTTCCAAGTTGCGATCGCCCTATATTTGATTTACCTGCATCAGAATTTGTACGCTGCAATACTACTTTTGTTAGTGATTCCTCAAATCACATTTCAAGATATGTACTTTCTGCGCGACCCCTTAGAAAACGATGTAAAATATCAGGCTAGTGCCCAACCATTTCTAGTTTTAGGAATGTTAGTCGCGGGTATAGCCCTAGGTCATTCGGCAATGTAATTAATTACTAGGAAATTGGGCATGGGCGTTAGGAATTGAGAATAAGTAATTAACCTATTACCTATTACCGTTAACCTTTAACCTCAACATCGTGTTTCAAATACTTTATTACTTATTTGATGCGGTTCGACCTTTTTTAGTACCTATCTGCTGTGTCAGTGCTTGGGTATTAGTTATTTCGGCTGGCTGGAGTATGTGGAGTGCAGCGCGAGATAGCCTTGCGATCGCAAAAAAAATGCATCAAATTCCATGTGCCGATTGTCAATATTTTACTGACGATTATCGTTTAAAATGCACCGTAAAGCCTTCTATTGCTAACACCGAAGAAGCTATAGAATGTGTCGATTATCAAGCTAAAACAAATTCCATCTTGTCTTAGCATATGGTCATTGATAACTGATAACCTGTAAATATAGCACCTAGCAGCTTATTAGAATACAAAATTCTTATTTTTCTTTTAATTCAAAGCCTCTCCCTTCCTGAGGGGAGAGGTACTCTACGAGAAGACTTCGTCAATGGCTCCCACGATAATTTTTTCTCCTAAAAAATTCTCATGGGTACCCCTCAATGGAGTGGGGTTTAGTCAATGTGTTGCATTCTTTATGTCTGTTAACAGCTACATTAATAAAAATTTTCGACAGCCCACAGTTTATTGTGGGTAAACATTGCAAAATATGAAACAATCTTTTCTAAAACTTGATTTCCGAATAGACAAGCTGTTTGCTTTATCAGTCGGAATATTTTTCCTATGCACCTTTCCTAGTTACGCCCAATCAAACGAAACTTCTTGTGCTGCTCAATTCTCCCAAACTCAATGCGTTGATAATTTAAGCCAGATTTTACCTGAATTAGAAAAAGCAAATGTAATATATCTTGGAGAAACTCATGATAGTTCCAAAGATCATCAAAACCAGTTAAAAATTATTCAAGAGTTATATAAAAAGAATACAAAAATTGCGATCGGGATGGAAATGTTTCAACGTCCCTTTCAAGAAATTGTTAATCAATATATTGCAGGAACTATTACAGAAGCTGAATTTATTCAAAAAAGCGAATTCAAAACACGTTGGGGTTTTGACTGGGAACTCTACGCTCCTATTTTACGCTTTGCAAAACAGAAACAAATACCCGTTTTAGCATTAAACACTCCCAGTGAAATTACCCGTAAAGTTTCACGAGAAGGCATAGAAAAGCTGACAAATGCAGAAAAGCAAGCAATTCCACCTATTACAGAAATTCGCACAGATAACATAGCATATCGTCAAATGGTGTTGAAATCATTTGAACAACATCAACGTGGGGGACATGGAAATAGTAGCAGCGCAAATCGTTTCTTCCTAGCCCAGGTATTGTGGGATGAAACAATGGCAGATGGTATCGCTAAATTTGTTAAAGCTAACTCAGATTATCAAGTGGTTGTTTTAGCAGGATTAGGGCATGTTATATATGGCTATGGAATTCCCAATCGTGTAGAAAGGCGCATTGAAGACAAAGAATTTATTCAGCGTTCGGTTTTATTAAGCGTTCCCTTACTTACACCCGTGGAGAAAGATAGATCGATCGCGGATTTTATTTTGGAATCTGAATAAAGTCACAAATTAGTACATTTATTCTTGTAGGGTGTGTGACACTTCTAGGAATTTTGGAGGTGACAGATAAGCCTTGGGAGTGTCACGCACCATCTTATTGTTTAATTTGACACTCTCCCATCTGGAAGATGGGAGATTCTTTCAAGTATAGGCAGCATAGCTTGAAATATCCTCTTATAGCTGCCGGGTTCCCAGGCTCACCCCGTTAGCCATCAAGGGCGGAGTGATATTTCCTTGCAACTCGCCGATAGCACTAGCGTGCCGCCGCAAGGCGGCATATCGAGATTTGGGCGTACACTTTCCGAGAGTCCCTCGGTAGGTTTTAAAGTCTTATACTGACCATAAAATAGTACCATATTCTGGGGCATAAATGCCCTACCTCGTTCAACATCTCCCGCCTAAAAAGACGGGAGTTTTGAACCTCGACCAGTTTTATAAAATTCCTTGACATCGGAATTATATTTTTTTCAGCCTCGGAGCGTAGAGGAAAGCGCAGCGAAAAGTGCGGTCTTGGGGGTTTCCCCCATGAGCAACTTTTCAAGACAAAGGATCGCAGAGTTTTTTTATTCCAAGCCGGTGTAAGCGGAGAAGATATCAATCCCGGCGGAGGGATTAGAGTTAATTTCAACTGCCTAGATTTGAAAGCCACTGTATATATAGTTTTCAAGATACAGGAGTGCAAACCTAAAGAAATATACTGTTTGAGCGATCGATGTGTCAAGAATAGTCTCTGAAAAATCCCCTCAAAGCCTTGCCTGAAGAGGATTTAGAAAAAAGTGCAAACCTCATTGTAGTTAAAATCGGCTGAATCCCTTACAGACAAAGGCTTAGAAGCTCAAAATTTTCTGTCTGGTTTCAAACACCCCCTGGCTTGCACCAATACATGCTCAAAACCAGAAAAAATCTACCACCACTTCAACTCTAAATATCCTAGATCGGATAGTGCCATTTCTTTTTCACTCATCCATTCAACGGCTTTATAAGTCCCAAAAACATGGTCCCACCAATCTACCGCTAAACCAAAATTATGCTCCCACATCCCATATTTATGATGTACGTAATGTACTGGCATTTTCATCCAGAAACATTTAGTGGGATTTTCATGCTGCAATTGATGGGCATATGCTGAAAAAGCTGCATAAATTAAACTACCCAAAAACCAACCCAAGCCAGCATCCCAAGAATAGAAAAACATTAACAGCATCACCAAGGAACTGCCAACTACGTAATCGCGGAATTCCCAGATTACACCTTGTCCCTCATTACGACGGTGATGATCGCGGTGACGTTGACCAATCTTACGGTTAACATGCATCAAACGATGCAGCCAGTATTCTACTAAACTTGCCAGTACGAAGGCAATAATGAAACAAATTGCTGCTCTCGAAACACTCAATAACAAGGGATTCATATAAACTTTTCAAGGAATGTCTGTCTTGTGATTTATCGTAACAATTTCTCAGGATGATAATTGCGTACAATGCTACTTGTAGAGACACAAAGGTATCCTCTCTACATTTGAGTTTGTAATTGTGTAGCAATTTCTTTTAAGATTTGAGGTACCGAACGGGGTTCCCAACCTAATTTTTCACGTGCTTTCGTCGCATCAACTCGCACACAGCGGTCATATAGATAATGTACTCGCTCTTTTCCTATGGGTGGATTCCAGGATAATAATTGTCCTATGGGGTCAAGAATATTACCAAAAATTCTGACTATGGGTTGCGGAACTTCCACAGGTGTGGAAATACCCGTTTGTTCGCTGATAATTTCAAACATTTCGCGAGAAGGAAGTTCGCCAGCAGAAATTATATAATGTTCTCCTCTTTCGCCTTTTTCTGCTGCCAATATCATCGCATTTACCAGGTCATCCACATGAACTATGCCAGTAATGCGATCGCCACCTACCCACAGTTTTAATTTACCTTGCAAAAATAGTTTAAAAACCGGACCGAAATGAGGATCGTCTGCACCGAATATACCGGATGGCATGACGCTAACTACGGGTAAACCAATCACAGCGTAGTTATCTACTAACTGCTGTGCTTCGTATTTAGTACTGTCGTAGGCAGAGGAGAAGTGTTCTTGAGTTCTTTCAAAGGTTTCGTCAACTACTTCACCATTGGTATCGCCATAAATACCGATAGTGCTACAGTATACCATTTTAGATATTTCCATTTCTTTGGCGATTTCTAAAACAGCTTGAGTTCCTTCCACATTTACCTGTTCCATTTGTGCGGCATCGACTAAACCTAGTTCGACAAAAGCCGCCGTGTGGAATATTGTATCAACATCCTGCATAGCTTCGCGTAAGGCTTTGCGGTCAGTAATATTCCCAGTAACCAACTGTATTTGTGTATCTTTTAATCGAGATAAATCGCTAGATTTCCGCACAAGTCCAACCACCGAATCGCCGCGCTGCCGTAGCGATTTTACTAAGTGCGAACCCGTGAAACCATTGGCACCTGTAACTAAGGCTTTCATAGTTCTTTCTCGTAAATTCGGTAAGTCTTGTAGATTTTTCCGCCTGCTGCTTCAACTAATTTTCGGGAGGGTGAATTATCTTCCCACACAAAGGAAAGTTCTGCTCGCCTGTAAGGTTTGCCTTTTTTTATTCCTCCTTGCATTCCCAAATAAATTAACCCCAGAGGTACCATTTTACGGCGATATTCCGGCAGGCTGCAAATCACAAGTACTCTTCCTTGATCAATTTGGCGGCGATACCAAAGAAATTTGAGAATTCCTAACCAATTTAATTTACCGTTAACCTGTTTTAGAGCTATATTATAGTCGGGTAAACCCATCCAAAACCCAACCATTTTACCGTTATCTTCAGCAACAGGAAACACATCTGGATCTACTAATGATTGTAATTCCTTCGCTTCATCCATGAACTCTTCTTCTGTGCGAGGAGTTGAGCTATAGTTTCTAGCAAAAGTTGTATTAAACAATTCATAAAGGCTGCGACAGTCTTGTTCAAAGCCTTCGCCTTTGGTACGCAGAGGGCGGAAAGTAATACCAGATTTACAAGCAATGTTGTAGCCTTTTTCAAATTTAGGATCTAAAAAAATATCTAAAGGGAAATCATAAGCATAGGCATCATTTCCTTTATAATACCCAGCCTTTTCCATAAATTCAGGATAGTAAGGTGGATTATAAGGTGTCATCATCATTGGCGGCAGATCAAAATTATCTACTAAAAATAGACAACTATTATGAGTAGATAAATTTATCGGTCCTCTGACAACAGTCATACCTTTATCGCGTAACCATTGAGAGGCATTTTCTAATAAAGTGCTAGCAATGTCAAAGTCTTCTACACATTCAAAATAGCCAAAAATACCAATATTCTTACCTTCACTTTCAATTAATCGCCGATTTACAGCCGCGACAATTCTTCCTAAAGGTTGGCCATTCTTTTCAGATACAGCAATAAACTGCTGAAATTCTCCGTATTCAAGAAAAGGATTGTTTTCTACTGCTAATTGTTTGGCAAGACTGCTCCGGATGGGTGGAACCCAATGCGGATAATTTTTGTATACTTCAAAAGGCACATCTAGGAACATTTCCCTTTGTGCATCTGTAGTTACAGCCGATACCTGAAATTTTTGGGTTTGAGTAACCATATTCAGTCGTAAAGGTTTAGTTTTAATGTAAAAAAGTTACATTCTAATTCTTAATGATGATATTTTTATTGGCTTATTTTAATTATTTGGTAATTGATAATCCATCCACCCAAGGTGCCTGGGGGTATAAAAATCTCGGTACACTTTTGGTTGAGGATTTCCTCCATTACTCCTATTACGCGTTTATGATTACCTAAAATCGAAGGCAGAGAGCAGAGGGCAGGGGGAGAAGAAATTATATCGGTAATCGATAAGCCCAAAGGAAGTAATTAACAATTTCATCGATAGAATCGGATTCCCATGATTTTAGTCACCCTTATACTGTGAAGTTCTGGGTTAAACTGAAATGAACGGGCTTTTAGCCCGTTCCATCAAAGTTAAATTGTAGGTTGGAAGTTAATCTGTACTTCCCTCATCTGCGCTCTATTTTTTGTGTCCCTTCTGCGTACTTAAGCGGTAGCAACAGTTGCAGGCTTATACAAAAGTTCCCGCGTTTCTACCATAGCTTCAACCAAATTATCCATATCTTCTTTAGTATGAAGGGCATTGGCGGTAATTCTTAAACGAGGTTTGGCAATAAACCAAATCGCAGATACCCAAATACCGTGTTGTTCCATCAAATGACGGGTGAACATCTTGGGATTTAGTTCGGGGGGCATTAATACAGGGATGACGTTGGTTTCGCCGATCGCCATAAAATCATGCTTGACTAAACGTTCCCGTAAGTAACGGGTATTGGCTTGTAGAGTTTCCACTAATTCAGGATTTTGTCTTACCTGACGAATACTTTCCAAGGCTGCTGCTGTTGTCGGTGCGGGAAGAGATATTGTGCCGATAGAAGTTGGAGAAACATCCAACAAGTCAATCATTTCTGGCACATGAGAACTGATTGCTGCACCTGCGGAAGCTGCAAATTTAGAGAAGGTGGTCATAATTAATGGCACCATTCCCCGATCGAGTACTTGCTGGGGTGTAATTCCAAAGTTGTCATATATACCGCCGCCTTTGGGACCAATTGCACCGCTCGCATGAGCTTCATCCATGACGATGACGCTACCAGGGTAGTTCTCCAAAACGTCTAGCATCTCCGGTAATGGGGCAATATCACCATCCATCGAGAAGACTGCATCCGAAACTACCATGATCCGATCGTCGGGTTGGGCATAACGCCGTAATTTTCGCGCCAGGTCATTTATATCACAGTGACGGTAAGCCTTTACCCGGACATTGGGACTGTGGCTAAACATCTTCCCGGAACGATTGCTGGCATTTGTAACGGCAGAAAGTATGCAGCCGTGGTTGAGAACATCAGTCAAAATTAATGTTTCTCTAGTGTTCCGAAACCCAGGAAGATTAATAGCTAGGTGGCAAAAACCATCTATTAATGCTTGCATTGCCATCCAAGCATTAAGGAATAGATGAGTGTGGGGTAAATGTTTAAAAGCCGAGATTTCTTGTTCCAACTGACGATGCAAATCAATTCTACCGCTTAATACGGAACAGGAACTATTAGAAGTACCGTATTGTAGAATTGCATCAATTGCTGCCTGCTTTACTTTTTCTGACTGAACTAAACCCAAAACATCGTTAGTGCAAAATGTTAGAAGCTTATATCTCTTACCATCGGTAGGATCTTCAACTTCAACCAAATTTCCCTGTTTTTGATGACAAATAAACTTTTCTGGATAAAGACCACTTTGATAGAGGCCCTGCATATACTCTTCTACAACTTCCACTTTCTACTCCTCTCACCTAATATTTGCCAGTCGGCCTTTAATATATGTTTGCGGTTGAAAATTTACTTTGCTCTCCTGACCAATCTGTTATACCAGATTGTGCTTTACTAACTAAGATCGGTTAATTTTGACTTGACGATTCCAGCCGAAGATGGGTAGTTCTCATTATTGGCATTCAATAGTTTTTTAGATTGTTGCATAAATTTTTCATATTGCCATACAATTACGCTTTGTAGGGAGATTATTGCCGGATTAATTTCTACATAACCTATGACGGGGGTTAGCCAAATAAGTCTGTTGTTCGCTTTCAATCATCTCAGTTTCTCGATCGATAAAACTCTTGGGCAGGAAACGCCAAATTATTTTTGCGATCTGTTTTCGCAACGGCTTAATAAACCATTGAGGAAGACGAATTTTGATAAATAGCAGGGAAAAAGATTTTGTTAATTGTGCCCCTACTGGCTGGCGCATTAAATATAAAGAAGATACCCCTATCTTAGAATTATGGTAATCAGGATAGTTATATCTAATTGTGACAGTGGGAGTTGTAACTTCGTTCCCTTGCTTGCTCAATCCGAAAAACTTGCTCATCCAATTTTGATAAGACACCCGATATTCAGCAAATACCGATGTTTCGGAGGTTTGCAAATGCTCTATCACTCGGTCAAAACGTCTCTCTAAGTTTTGATGTAAATAGCCATGAAATACATCCATAGTATTTTCATTACAGATGGAGTTAGGAACTTTAAAATTTCCCGGTTTTGAAATTGCCAGCCACCTTGGATCTTCATGCTCGCGAACTGGAGGAAATGCTAGTTTTTTCAAGTCTTCAACGACTCCTGGAAAAATCCAGAAAATATCATATCTCTCCCCCACAGCATAGCTACATGCTGTTGCACATGGCAATTTTTGGTCTTCAGGTAAATACGGAATACTCCGACATACTCCATCACTACTAAATTCCCAACCATGATAAGGATAGATGAGATTCTCCCCCTTTACTTTGCCTTTATGTAAAGGTACACCTTCACGCGAGCAAGCATCTTCCCAAATATAAACTTGACCATCTTGCGAACGGTAAAGTGTAATTGGTAAATTCCAGATTACCAACGGTAATACTTGACCTGGTTTTAATTCATCAGCCCAAGCTGTAGGATACCAGTAATTTCGATTTATACCGACTTCGTGCACCCGATTCTGAACGGTCTGGCTTTTCAGAATTGGAGCTATTTTCATTACAGCACTCCTTCATGAGTAATTAACTATATGAGCAATTACGATAGAAAGTTAGCGTATCATTCTGAGAGACTTGCCGACAATCTTATTAGAAATTTACAAAGTTCTCAGTAATTAAGCAAGAACTTACGGCAAAACAAACTGAATATCTATGAAAAATCCATTTTTTTAGGTCTCTTAATTTTCTACAGCCCAAATCTCACTTTAATTTCATAGTTTTAACTTACTTTTCTAAAATGTCGAGTGTCTGATGACACTTTTATGTTTCTGCATATTTATTTTTTTGTCTTGTACTTATAGCCTCTAAGTATTTTACAATCAAGGCATATGTAATTTTATATACTGAAATATATTTTTTACGCACAAATAGTTTTTTTATGGCGAATTAATATACTAAATTTATCCATAAAAAAGACAAATATTCTTAAGGTGAGGAAATTTAATAATATACAGAAAAATAATTAAACAAATGTAATATGCTTAACTTTTGCATGATTAAATATTTTGAATGAAAAATTTCTGAATATCTATAACCGTAAGAGGCTTTATAGATAAAAATTTGAGTCACGGAAGAAAATTACATAGGTCCCAATGTTCTTTAGAGGCAAATAAAAATATAAATTCTAATACCATTTCTTTATAAAGATGCGCCGAATTCAGCCCACGCAGGTGGGCTTTGTTGTTATAGCCCCAGACTTCTAGGCTGGGGGTGATTGAGCGCGGCCTCATACAGAATTGGTACAAGCAGAATTAGCCTCAATAAACCTTTAATTAAGATATATTATAAAAAATAAATTTAGTAGTCAGTTCGCATTGTATTAATTTTAGGGAAACATTACGATTAAAAATTCAATCAGTAATGTTACATTAATCAAATTAAGAAAACCTAAAATTGATATTCTTTCCTCGTGCTCCGGTGTCACTTTTCCAAGTTGATTGCTAGAGAGCAAATTCCTAAATAAAACTATGCTCAACACCGAATTCTGTTCGTATCTTGGAGCCGAATCCCCTGCTGAGTTTAGTGAGAAAATAATATTTAGGTTTTGAGTAGGTGTCAAATATGGGAAGAATTCCATCCGCCCTAAAGTAAAAAACTTCATGACTAGTAATTTATCTCAAGCTTCTTTATCCCAATTAAATCCACCTTCCCCTAGATTAAATGTAATTTTTTTTACCACTATACTTCATATAGCGGTATTATCGGTATTCCTACCTAACACCTTCAGTTGGGCTGCTGTAGGGGTTGCAGTGCTATTGCACTGGATGACTATCGGTTTGGGAATTGCTTTTGGATTTCATCGTTTGGCAACCCATCGCAGCTTACAAGTACCCAAATGGCTGGAGTATTTCTTGATTCTTTGTGGAACTTTAGCCCTCCAGGGGGGTGTATTTGGTTGGGTTGGATATCACCGATTGCATCATCTATATTCCGATCAAGAAGGAGATCCTCATACACCTCAGAGCGGCTTTTGGTGGAGTCACATCAATTGGTTAATGCACACTGTTCCCGTTTTAAGCGAACGTCCACGCTATACCAAAGATATTGCCGACGATCAATTTTATCGTTTCTGCCATCGATATTACATTGAACTGCAAGTCGCATTAGGGATTCTGTTGTATTTACTCGGTGGATGGCCTTTCGTAGTTTGGGGAATTTTTGTACGTTTGTTTGTCGGAATTCACTCTACTATGTTCGTCAACAGTGTTTGTCATACCATCGGCTATCGCAATCACGATTCGGGCGATCGCTCTACTAATTGTTGGTGGGTTGCTCTGCTGACTTTTGGTGAGGGTTGGCATAATAATCACCATGCTTTTCAATATTCCGCACGTCATGGTTTGCAATGGTGGGAAATTGATATGACTTGGATGACGATTAGGTTGCTGCAATTTCTTGGATTAGCAACTAAAGTCAAACTTCCACAAAAGTAATCTGCAACAAGAGTATTGCCATACTCCCACGGATTTTATCCGTGGGAGTATGGGTCATATCAATTTTAGATTTTGGATT
>JBHJJJ010000314.1:0-5533 GCA_050042755.1 Rivularia sp. (in: cyanobacteria) | reverse complement strand
TTAAATCGCTAGGAGGTTGTTTGATAAGTATAGTTTTTATCGTAATTTTCTATTTATCTCTCAGCCCATGTCATACTCATCTAAATTTAGAGTTTAGGCTGAGTAAGGAGTAATAAGTAATGAGTAAGAAGTTATGAGTAAGAAGTAATGAGTAAGTAGTAAGGAGTAAGAAGTAATGAGTAAGAAGTAAAGAGTAAGAAGTAAGAAGTAATGAATAATGGGAGTATTTCAGACTTTATTGACAATATAGCCGAATTAATGACAAGATGCGTTTGCCCTGGGGGGCAGGGGAAGCAGAGAGAGAAAATTACTTTTTTTCTTACAATTAACCCCGCAAAGTAAGAGTTAATTAAAAAAATACCGAATATTTTCTACAAATGCTGCTGTATTTTGCAAATGTATATTGTGAGCGGCATTTTCAATAACTTGTAATTCGCATAACTCATTAACTTGAGTCATTTTTTTATTTATATCGATAAATTTTAGATCCTTCTCTCCCACGATTAATCGCAAAGGAACTTGATTATCTTTTAGTTTATTCCATAAAGAAGGTTGAACTCCGGTACCCATAAACCGTAGTGATTTAGCTAATTCTAAAGGATTATTTTTTAGGCGATTTTTCATAGTCCACTCAAATCGAGGATGATTTTTGATGTTGCCAAAAATCGGTTGATTGTACCAATTTTCCAGGAACTTGAGAAAATCATCTCTTTCAATGCTTCTGGCTAATTTTCGAGCTATTTGTTCGTCTCTTTTAATTCTTTCTAATCTTTCTTTTTCTGTCAATAAACCAGGAGAAGCAGATTCTAAAATAATTTTATTAAATAGTTGTGGAAAGTGTAGTGTTAAATATAGAGCTAACCTTCCCCCCATTGAATATCCAACTAAAAAGCACCGCTTAACTTTTAATTCATCTAATAATTGTATTAAGGCATTGGCAACTTGCGCCATTGTATAGCAATTGTCATCGCCCAAAACTTGAGTTTCTCCATGTCCGGGAAGGTCAAAATTGAGACAATTAAAATTATCACCTAATAAAGATATCGCCTCATCAAATTCATGACTATTACCCATAAAACCGTGCAAAAAAAGAATCAGTGGTTTATTTAGATTTCCATTGAAACAATAATGAAATTTATAGTTTTTGAAATTCATTTCAATTTATCGAAACAATGAAAAATATAGATAGATACCCCATAAACGGCTTCCTTGGTTAAAGTCAAAATTATTTATTAAGGCAAAAATCGATCTAAAGCTGCCTTTAGTTCTTCCATTTCAGCATCAATATTCCCATCTCTTGCAGCTCTTGCAACACACTCCGTTAAATGTTCGTCTAAAACAATCCGCGCTACCTTATCAATTGCACCTCTGACAGCAGCAATTTGCAGCAGAACATCAGGACAAGGGGTGTTTTGCTGCACCATAGTCTTAATTCCTCTAACATGCCCTTCTATACGCGATAGTCGATTTACTATTTTTCGTAAAGACTCTTCGCTATGGACATGGGGGTGAACTGAGTGCGTATGATTATGGTCATGTTCTTGAGTTTCACGGCCTGTATTGTCACTCAGTATATGCTCATTTTGTTTTGAATTTCCATTCATTGGATATTATTTGGTTTAAGGCAGTATCTACAATCGTAACCCAAAGAGCAAATAGCCACTATAGGTTCTGCAATCCTAATATTACTCGATTGCAAATGTATTAACTTTGCCAGTAGAGAAAACCCAAACCTAATTTTTGCTAATATTTTTAATAAAATTGAACAGCAGGTAAAGTTTGCTTAATGTCCTAATAATGAGTATTACGGCTTAAAATAACGAAACTTCAGGGTTGCAAAAAACGTCATGGGTACCCGTCAATAGGCGAGACTTCCGATAGAAGACTGCTTTCAATAGCTTTCAAAATAATTGTCAAGGGTTCCCATGAGAAATTTTTTCTTCTAAAAAATTTCTAATGGGTGCCCGTCAAGAATAAGTAACGATCGGGCTGAAAAAACGGTCTTTGTGATGAAATTTACATATTTACCCCAATCTATCAGACAAATCAGTACGCATTTATTAGCAATTGTTATCGGGGTTTTGCTGAGTGTTAATACTATTTCCGTATTACCTTCCCAAGCAGAACCCGCGCCAAATGTAGCGCTTGACTCGTCGCAATTGATTGCCCAAAAGCCATCAAATGCCGCTGCTGCAATTGGAAATACTAGTTTTGTTACCGCAGCAGTTAATCGAGTAGGAAAAGCAGTAGTTCGTATTGATACCGAACGTACGGTAAACCGTCGTCTTCCAGATCCTTTCATGGAAGATCCCTTTTTTAGAAGATTTTTCGGCGATTCGTTTCCTAGAAACTTGCCTCCAGAACAACTACGTGGGTTAGGTTCTGGTTTTATTATTGACAAGAGCGGATTGGTTTTAACCAATGCTCACGTAGTTAAGAAAGCTGATAAAGTAACAGTTCGTCTCAAAGATGGACGGGAATTTGAAGGGAAAGTCCAAGGCGCGGATGAAATCACGGATTTAGCAGTGGTGAAGATTGATGCCGGTAGCGATTTACCTGTTGCACCCTTGGGTTCATCGGATAACGTTCAAGTTGGAGACTGGGCGATCGCTGTGGGAAATCCCCTGGGTTTTGATAATACCGTAACTTTGGGCATTGTCAGTACTTTGAAACGTCCCAGCAATGAAGTTGGTATTTCCTCGAAGCGTTTGGAGTTTATTCAAACCGATGCAGCAATTAACCCCGGAAATTCTGGAGGTCCTTTATTAAACGCCTTAGGCGAAGTTATCGGTATAAATACGGCAATTCGTGCAGATGCAATGGGTATTGGTTTTGCGATTCCCATTGACAAAGCCAAGCAAATCACCATTGAATTAGAACGTAACGGCAGAGTTGCTCATCCATTTATCGGGGTAGGAATGAATGATTTAACTCCCCGAGAAGCACGACGAATCAATGACGATCCCAATTCTCCAATTCAAGTACCCGAAATCAAAGGTATTTTGGTTGGAAAAATTGTACCAAATTCCCCAGCAGCTAATGCGGGTATCCGTGTAGGAGACGTAATTACTGCTGTTGACGGAAAACGCGTCACAAAAGGCGAAGAATTGCTCAATATAGTTGAAAATAGCGGTGTCGGTAAAACTTTACAGTTAAAAGTGCGAAGAGGTAATCGCACCGATCAAATATCATTACGCACTGCCGACTTAAAAGATTTTTCTTAATTATTAAGAAATAATTAGCATGGGGGATTGGGAATAGTTAGGAGTGAGGAGTGAGGAGTTAAGAATTACTAATTTTCTAACCTTGTCCCCTTCCTTGTCTCCTCTTCCCTTTCCCTCAAGTTTTGCGCACGAAGGGCTTCATATCTTGTAAGATCACTTCATGGTGATGTTCTTGGGGATAATGTGCAACATCGTTGATTTTGACGATTTGAGCATCGGGTACGGAATTAGCAAATTGTTCCGCCATGTCTACACTTAACCAAGGATCTGTTTTTCCCCATTGAAGTAAAATCGGTTTTTGCCATTCTTTAAATCCAGATTCTATTTCTGCCATTGCTGTTATTAACTGCAAATTCCGAATTGCTGCTAATAAACTTCTTCCGGCAGCAGAAGCTTTTAAAAAAGGTTTGCGATAAACATCTAAATCCTTATCTTTAACAACATAACGGCTACCACCTTCTAAGGTTCTATCAACCAATAAAGGATCTTGAGTCATCATTTCACCAGCTAAAGGTAAACCCATTTGTTGAATTTTCCAAGGTAATTTAGCTGTAGATAAAATTGGTGTGTTAAGTATAATTACGTTGGCTATTTTTTCAGGATTGCGTAAGGCATATTGTAGACCAACAGAACCTAGAAAACCTTGAACTACTAAAGAAAAACGTTCCAGTTCTAATGCTTCGATAAAACCATCTAAAGCTGTTATATATGCTTCTGGAGTGTAAGCAAAATCTCTTTTTTCTGGCTTAGCTGAAAAACCGCAACCAATCCAATCTGGTGCGATGGCCTTAGTTCCTTGTTGCGCTAATTCTGGCATGATATTGCGCCAACTGTAACTTTGAGATACTAAACCATGTAGTAATAAAACTGGTAGTAAATCGCTTCTCCCTACTGGTTCTGCTTGTCTATAAAACCATTCTAGTGAATCTACTGTTATTTTATGTTCTGTTATGGACATTTTCAAAAAGCCTTACGCAAAGATTTTTTAATTAATTCCTAATTAAAATCGGGAATTAAAGTGGTATAAGTCGGAAAAATGAGACTTCTCCCATAATTAGCATAGGCTTTTGAGTGCTTTTAACAAAACCCACCCCTTTATCCCCTCACCTTATTAAAGGGAGGGGAAATTAGCGAAAAGCCTAGGGCTAAGCTGTTGTGCATTAAAAATGCACGATACTCTTGTCAAAAGTCAAAAGTCAAAAGTAATAAAGTAATATTGTTTGAGCCATCACTATCGAATCGAATAATATACAACTTAGATGCGTAGCAGCTTTAACAAACCAAGCCTGCCAGGAGCAGGCTTTGTTAATGTAGCGATACCCTTCAAGGGTATCGCGTATTGAAAGGCGATATATTCCTATTAAGCTGCTTTAAAAAATCGGATAATTTCACGCACGTGTTCTAGAAATTGTCCATCAGTAGAAAGTTGAGCGATGGCTTGTTTGGATTCCCTAGATAAACCTTCGTGTTGGATTTTGTTTGTTGCCCGTAATTCTTCGATATTTGCGGCGATATTGGCTAAATATGCACGAGTCTCTTGTACATAAGCTTTCTGCTTTACTGCTAAAGAGTGAGGGACATAATTTCATAATTCATCATAAAACAGTATAAAACTGACAATTATCATTCATTACTACTTTTTGCCATTGATTACTTTTCGGTCTGATGGAGTTCAGGTTTTAACGAATGTTGGGCATTCTTCCTGTTACTATCTAGACCCCTTGGGTACCACTCTAAACCCATCGACTTCAAGTCCCGTCTTTGTTAAATGCTCCCGATTAAACCAACCTTCGCTGATTGCATCATCTAATGTCAGACCCCTTAAGGACAAGAAGTATGCTGTTCTTTTAACCAAAATATCACGTACTTGGTTTACTGAGTACGAGAGTTTTATTTCCAAGTCGTTTTTACGATTTTTGATATTTTTAGCAGCATTACAATCTGCATGAATTACCTCCCCATCAAAGGTGAAGAATCGTTCCCCTTTTCTGGTACCTAGTAAAACTGAGTACCGAGAATCGATCTGCGAGGTAAACGCAGCATTAATATAAGAAAAAATTGATTTTCTTCTGGATGAAATTTCTTCGATTGCTTTTTGAATGATACCTTTACACCATTCATTCGACCTTCTATTTCTTAGTTTTTGACGTTTTTTGGCTCCTTTAGCTTTTATGGTCTTAGTTAAATCTTCTACAATTGCATGGTTAGTTTTATCGAACAATTTATTAGTAGCATTCCTAATTAAATTAGTAGCTCTAATTTTCTTTTTTTGTTCTCTAAAATTCCATTTTTTATTACCTAAATTAGCA
>JBHJJJ010000313.1:0-4586 GCA_050042755.1 Rivularia sp. (in: cyanobacteria) | reverse complement strand
CCGGGAAGAGGTTCGGCGGCGGGTTCTTTGGTGGCATATTGTATGGGAATTACTAATATTGATCCGGTACATCATGGATTATTATTCGAGCGTTTCTTGAACCCAGAAAGAAAGTCTATGCCTGATATTGATACGGATTTTGTATAGAAAATCGCGATGCAGTTATTGATTATGTAACTAGTCAATATGGGGAAGACAAAGTTGCTCAAATTATTACTTTTAACCGCATGACTTCCAAAGCGGTTTTAAAAGATGTGGCTAGAGTATTGGATGTTCCTTATGGTGAAGCCGATAAAATGGCGAAAATGATTCCCGTAGCGAGGGGTAAACCAGCTAAGTTGAAAAAGATGATTGCTGATGATACCCCGGAACCGGAATTTAAGGAAAGATACGATAACAATCCAGGTGTGAAACACTGGGTAGATATGGCAATTCGTATTGAAGGTACTAATAAAACTTTCGGTGTTCATGCTGCGGGTGTGGTAATTTCTGCGGAACCTTTGGATGAAATTGTGCCGTTACAAAGGAATAATGATGGTTCTGTAATTACCCAATATTACATGGAAGATATTGAAGCAATGGGTTTGTTAAAAATGGACTTTTTGGGTTTAAGAAACCTCACCATGATTGATAAAGCCATTGATTTAATTGAAGAAAAGGAAGGATATAGAATAGATCCTTATGATATTACTTCTCAAGAAAGAAAAGCACAAAGAATCTTTGCCAAAGGTGGAGAAACTGCCAAGCTTCCTCCTGATGTCAAGAAGACTTACGATCTATTGGAAGCGGGAGATTTAGAAGGAGTATTTCAATTAGAATCTTCGGGAATGCGGCTAATTGTCCGAGATTTGAAACCTTCTAATATAGAAGATATTTCTTCAATTTTAGCGCTTTATCGACCGGGACCTTTAGATGCAGGATTAATTCCTCATTTTATCGATAGGAAACATGGTAGAGAAGAAATTGAATATGAAGCTAATGTTTTAGAGCCGATTCTTGATGAAACCTATGGAATTATGGTTTATCAAGAACAAATCATGAAAATAGCTCAAGATATGGCCGGTTATTCCCTAGGAAAAGCCGATTTACTGCGGCGGGCTATGGGTAAAAAGAAAGTTGCTGAAATGGAGAAACATCGGGAAATTTTTATCGATGGTTCTGCAAAAAATGGAGTTAGTAAGAAAATTGCTGAAGATTTATTCGAGCAGATGATTAAGTTTGCTGAATATTGTTTAAGTTACGACACTGAAATTTTAACGGTAGAATATGGCTTGATGCCGATAGGTAAAATCGTTGAGCACAAAATAGAATGTTCGGTATTTAGTGTTGATGAAAATGGGAATGTTTATACTCAACCGATAGCACAATGGCACCATCGCGGCGTACAAGAAGTGTTTGAATATGAATTAGATGATGGTTCGATAATTCGCGCTACGAAGGATCATAAATTTATGACTGTTGATGGGGAAATGTTGGCGATCGATCAGATATTTGAAAGAGGGTTGGAGTTGAAACAGGTGAAGAATTTGGGAACATCGCAATTTTTGAAAAAGCTCTCAGGCTAAAGCCTGGAGCTACACAAACAAAGCCTACCTGCGTAGGCTAATAATGCTATTACTCGTTTATAAAGTATTAGATAACGAAGCCGTCAGAAACAATCTGGGGCGTTGTACTTTCCAAAACAGTCGTTTCTCATTTGGAATGACTATAACTAAGTAAGTCGGCACAAATAAACCCAACTATATTACAGAATGTAAATTGGCTCCAAAGCCTTCGATCGATCTCACTATTCACTACTCACTATTCACTATTCACTTGTTCTAATTATAATTTTCAACGCCTCGCTACTTACTCAAAGCCAATTACCAACAAGTACAAAAGGTGCCCAATAGAAGGGATGTCTAAATCCCCGTTGTTTAAGTAGTGTAATTTGCGCTTGCCGTAATGCTTCTGCTTTGGAAATATTCGGTTTTGTTAATTCCTTGTAGAACTCTACCATAAATGTCGAAGTCGAATTATCATCTACTGGCCATAAGCTCGCTAAAGTACTGCGTGCGCCGCTTCTAACTGCTACACCTGCTATTCCTAATGCTGCACGTTTATCGCCTTGTGCGGTTTGACAAGCACTTAATACTAATAGCTCGATGGGATTTTTGCTATACTCTTCTCGCTGTTGCAATAACGTACCTAATTGTTTTACATCAATGCGGTTATCCCAGGTAAGAACAAAGGTATCTTGGGCGCTGGAGCTAAATTGCCCGTGGGTTGCCAAATGTACCACGGGAAATGGTGTATTACCGATTTGTTTTGCTAATGCTTCGGTAGTAAATGTTTGATTGAAAAGTACCTCAGAAGAAATTTCTGACTGAATTTGATTAATTTCGGTTTTGACTCCAGGAAGTGACATAAATCCTTGTCTTGACTCGCTCAAACCGCCAACTAATACTTTTAATTCTTTATTTTCTAAAGGTTTTGGAGCAAATAGTTTTAATCCCGGTGTTAGTGCTAAATTGTACTTTTCAATTAAGTATTGTTGACCATCATAAAGTGCCGCCATGGGCAGATTTTTCATGGAACCATCAAGTACAAATGCCAGAGTTTTGATGCCGTTTGATTCTAATTCTGCTTCCGCTGGTTTAATGAGTAAATTGTAAAATTTTTGCGCGATCGCAAACCGTTCTTTTTTGGAAGATGTACGTCTAAAGGAACGTCGCATTTTCTTTATACTAGTTTCTAATTCCTTTTGAGACAGCGACCTGGTATAATGACGTAATGTTTGATTGGGTAAGGAAAGAATAACTTCGAGGCGGTCTGGTAAAATAATTGGATAAATAATTGCAGCTTGGTCATCTATTTGATCTATTTGAGTGGCATTATTAGTTAAACAAGCTTCTCGAAAATAATTATCTAATTCTGCTAGTTGCAAAGATTCTATTACTTTACGAGCTTTTTGAAGATTGCTTTGAGTTACAATTCCAGTTTCCTTAACTGACTTAGACTTTCCCGATAATTGTGGTTGGAGCAATAAAGCAACTAATTCCCGGTAAACTGGTTCTACACTTTCACGAAAGGAAAACTGGAGATTAACGTTACTAGCCACTAAATCGTTACGAATTAAGTCCAAAGTATTGACAGCTTCATCGTATGCTGATATCGCTTTATCTATTTTATTTTGCTTTTTTAATAATCGCCCTAATTGCCATTGCCAGCGATAAGCAATATCGGAAGCATTAGTTGTTTGTGCGAGTATTAAAGCCTCTTGTGTTAGTTTCTGTGCCTCAGATAACTGCTGTGTTTTTTCGTAGAGTTCTCCCAAATAACCCAAAGCATAAGATTGCGATCGCAAATCTCCTATTTCTTCAGCTTCTCTAACAGCGAGGGCAAGAATTTTAGCACTATATTGATTCAGCCAATTTTCATCCTTAATTTTGGCGAGGCTTTGTACAAAGTTAACTTTTGTATATACAGCCTTACGACTGGGAGGTAAGCTTTGAAGTTGGGGTTGAATTATTGCAACTAATTCCCATGCTTGTTGCCATTTTTCCATATCTACCAGCAGCCGCAATTGATTCAGTTGCCCTTCGATTTTTTGAATGGGAGATGTAGATGCAACAATTGCTCGTTGATAATATTTAAGTGCCTCTTGTGGAGTTTGGTTATCTCGAGCATTATTCCCTAAACTAAGTAATGCCGATGCAATACCGCTTTGAGAATCTAGTTTTTTTGCGATCGCTAAACTTTGTTCTAAAACCTCTTGAGATTTTTGTAAATCCCCCAGAAGCCGTAAAGTATCGCCAAAATTGAGCAAAGTAGCAGCTTTAAGTAAAGATGGTGGTTGCTTTTGCAAGCTTTGATTTACTTGTTCTAAAGTAGCTCTAGCTTTTCGGTAAAGCCCTAATGCTTTCAATGCTTGAGATTGGTTGATTAAACTGCGGATATAACCGTTATTATTCTCTAGTGTTTCATAGATTTCGCCAGCCTTAACCCAGATATCCAAGGCTTGTTGCGTCTTTCCTTGAGATAGTAAAAGACTGCCTTGAATATTTAAAGCAGAGGCTTGTAAAGACGTTGCCTGGGGCGTATCGAGATTATTTAATAAATTAAGACTATCTTCTATAACTCGATTAGCTTGCTGCCAGTTTCCTAGCTTTTGGTATGCCAATGCCAAATTACTCAACATGACACTTTGATTAAGAATGTCACCTGTTGAATTAAAAATTTGTTGTGCTTGCTGCCATTTTGCTACAGCTCGTGCAAACTCTCCTGCTTGATAATATTTTTTTCCTGCTTCTACTAATTTTGATGGCGAAATTTCTTTCGCTTCAATCGCCGCAACATCAGATATCTGCACAGAAGAGGAAAAATTTAAATTCGTTACTACTAAGCTAAAGCAAGTAAATATTAATCCTAAACTAAAGCGTCTAAAGAATTTCCTCGCAGACAAATAACGAAAAATTATCTTACATTTTGTCGTCACTTGAGTGATGTAGTTTGTAAAGGCTTTATACAGTAATCCCATTTATTTGCAAAAACTTGTCTAATTTTTTACTTAAACTTTAATTCTGTTATTGCCTATTTGCCGAGAG
>JBHJJJ010000312.1:0-8372 GCA_050042755.1 Rivularia sp. (in: cyanobacteria) | reverse complement strand
TGTCATTAATTCGGCTATATTGTCAATAAAGTCTGAAATACTCCCATTATTCATTACTTCTTACTTCTTACTTCTTACTCATTACTTCTTACTCCTTACTCATTACTTCTTACTCCTTACTCATTACTTCTTACTCATTACTTCTTACTTCTTACTCATTACTTCTTACTCCTTACTCATTACTTCTTACTCATTACTTCTTACTCCTTACTCAGCCTATACTCTAAATTTAGATGCGTTTGCCCTGTGCGATTATATAATCTCCATCTTTCTGAGATATAAGATTAACAATTTCTTTTTGACATCCAATTGCATCAAGGGCTCCCATGAGAATTTTTTTCTTCTAAAAAAATTCTCATGGGTACCCGTCAATTGTAACGATACAACCAGCAATATCTAATACTTTTATTAACTCTGGTATTGCAGTAATTTCATTCGATTTACTATCAACTTTTCTTTGACCAAGAACCAATCTATTATTTGTTGCCCAAGCGCTTACCATATTAATTGCACGATTGCCTGCTTTTTTATCATATGAATGTTTTAAACTTTTACCATCAATCGCAATCACTTCTCCATCCGTTAATATTGCAACTAATTTTACCCATGATAAAAAACAATCCTGGAATTTTTCTGGATTAATTAAAGCAAATATTCTCGCAAAGTCTGCCGGGGGAAGCTTCCCCCGGCGAGCTTTGCGCAAATGTATCATGAGATGGAATGCCGTTTGGTAGTTCTAAAAAACGTTTTAACCATTCTTCTTTAGCTTGCCCATACCCGCAAAGATTTTAATTTCAAAACAGCTAACAAGCTACTAGAAAAATACGATCTCGTAGTGGTTGAGAAGTTGAATATAAAAGGACTTGCTAAAACAAGACTGGCTAAATCAATTAATGATGCTGGGTGGGGACAATTCATACAAATACTTTCAAGCAAAGCCTTAAATGCTGGTTTGAAAGTGATTGCTGTGAAACCAAAAGGCACTAGTCAATCTTGTTCTAATTGCGGTCATATTGTCAAAAAGTCCCTATCTCAGAGAATGGATAATTGCCCTGTATGTCATACCCATATTTGTAGGGATTTGAATGCGGCTATAAACATAAAGAACCGTGGGGGGACGCTCTTGAAGGTCAGTTTATGTCGTCAAAGACGAGTCGCTGAACAGCCTACATCGTCTTCTTTGAATCGATGTAAGTACGTCACAATTGATGAATCTATCGGATTGAATGGAAAATTTGATTTTCTTTTGAGTCGTTCCCCCGAAGCGCTAGAAATTGAAGCACCTGCAATTGTAATTGTAGAAGCAAAAAAAGCTGATTTAAGAACCGGCTTTGGACAATGCATTGCAGAGATGGTTGCAGCCCAAAGATTTAATGCAGCTAAAAATCATCCGGTTTCTGTAATACAGCGTTTTGCAAGTAGATGAAGTACATTCCCCCTGCCCCCTGCTCCCTGCCTTATAAAGAATATATGTGTACCTCATTTATATGAAATCTGCTGTATATGCTTCCATTACTAGCGATACCCAATGGCGATTTTTAAAATTGTCAGAAAATATTGTCACCATGGATTTGATGGATTATCCCCTTCCACCTATAGAAGAAATTCTGGGGATTTTTGTTTGGATGCTTGAAAATGTTTGAAATTAGTTTCAAGTTCACAAATTATTGGAAAATAAGAATAAGTTACCTATCACTCAATCTTATGACTTTGAAACGTCGGCATTTTTTATATTTACTCGGAGTTGGGGTAAGTACATTCGCTTTAGAGAGTTGTGCATTAGCTGATGAAAGCACTAATTCATCAACAATTGCGAAAAACGCCTCCGGTACTATAGAGTTACCACCTTTACCTTATAATTATGATGCCTTAGAACCCTACATAGATGCTAGAACCATGGGCTTTCATCATGACAAGCATCATGCAGCTTATGTGAAAAACTTAAATGCAGCTTTGGCTAAGCATCCAGAACTCAAACAAAAAAATGTAGAAGAATTATTGGGTAATCTCAACGGGGTACCCGCAGATATTCGCAACACGGTACGTAATAATGGTGGAGGACATGTAAATCATTCTATGTTTTGGAAAATCATGAAACCCAATGGTGGAGGGGAGCCCGCCGGTGCAATCGCGTCTGCTATCAATGATAATTTTAGTAGCTTTGCCGATTTGAAAAAGCAATTTAATCAAGCAGGTGCAAAGCGCTTTGGTAGTGGTTGGGCTTGGCTGGTGCTGAACAAAAATCGCAAGTTAGAAGTGATGAATACGGCTAACCAAGATAGTCCTTTTAGTGAAGGGAAATATCCTATCATGGGTAATGATGTATGGGAGCATGCATATTATCTGAATTATCAAAACCGCCGTAAGGATTATTTAGAGGCTTGGTGGAATTTAATTAATTGGGATGAGGTGAATCAACGGTTTGAAAATGCGAAGAAGTTTGTTTAAATTTAAATAAAAGCTTCGTTTTGGCTATTGAGTAATTATGGGGTGTGTTAGACGGAATGCTCTCGCTAACACACCCTAGATCTTTTTTTTAATTTAAATAGTTTTTCTATACTTTAATAACTACAACTAATTTTTATATTTTTACAACAATTCCAGCATTTGCAGACAACGACGAGTAATTTTGATTCGAGCAGCAGCTAATTTAGGATTTAATATATCAATACTTGTAGCGAAGTAATATACTTTATCATTCCTTTCCAAATATCCCACAAACCAACCAGTTCTATCTACCCAACCAGTCTTTCCTCGTAGGGTATATAGTGGTGTTTTTTCAACAATCATAATATCTTTGAGTAAATTCATATTACGTTGTGAAAAAGGTAATTTTCAGCTTTGAAGCTGTTGTAAAAATTCAATTTGTTGTTTGGGTGTAATTTGTAAAGGTCCTTTTAACCAAAATTTATCTATGTTTTGTGAGTTTCCAATTTGCCGATTTCCATAACCAACTCGATTAATAAATTTTTGCATCCGCTCGTTTCCAATTTTACGAGCTAAAACTTGATAAAACCAAACTGTTGAATTTGTAAATGCTTGGCGAAGATTTGTATCTCTATTCCATACATCAAAATCCCGTTTAATACCATCCCAGGTTAAAACACTGATATCATCTTTAATCACCCCAGTTTCTAATGCTATCAATGTATTTAGAATTTTAAATGTGGAAGCTGGTAAGAAGGCTTTCGAGTTACGAGGAGCATTATGTTGGTAAAGTTGATTTTTACTAGCATCGTAAATTAAAATTGACCCCGTAACACCAAATTCTTGAAAAATACTGGCAAAATCGATTTTGTTCGCTGATAATTTGAAATTTGATTCAGATAATTGTAAATTGCTGCTAATTCTAATATCCGATAAATTTTCACCATTAACAGCTATAGGGAAAGAAACTAAAACTGCAAAACCAATTCTACAAACTTTCCGCAATACTTGAGAAACTAAAACCATTATTGCTAACTTAATAAATGATCTGCGATCTATGGGTCAATAAAATCACAGATAATTTAGTTTTACAAGTTATTTGCAAACAATTCTAAAACATGATTCCAAGCATCGGGAGCAGCTTCGGGGTTATAAACGGGATTTTGCGCTATAAACGGGTACTCATCTACAAAGAATCCCGCAAAAAATCCATGTCCAGCATCATATCTAAATACGCGATGATTGACATTATGTTTCTGTAATTCCGCTTCTATTTTTTCCGTATCATCCTGAGATATTAATGAATCTTTGGTACCAAAAAACGCATAAATAGTACCTTGAATTTCAGAAGTGCGATTGAGAGTAGGAATTTCTTCACCATAACTAGGAGTTGTAATTCCACCACCATAAAAGGAAGCGGTTGCTTTGATATCGGATAAAGTAGCAGCCATATAAGCAACATGCCCGCCAAAACAAAAACCAATACAACCGATAGAATCAACTTTGACATTGGGTAAAGTTTTTAAATAAGCAATTGTAGCTTTAATATCGCTAAATATTTCTTCATATTTTACCTTTTGATAGTGTTCCACACCCAAGCGGTAAGCTTCTTGACTGTATCCATTGTCTTCTGCACTAAATCCAAATTCAAAACCGGGAGCCATACGTTGAAACATTGCAGGTGCGATGGCAATATATCCTTGTTTGGCGACAAGCTCAGTGATATCTCGAATATTAGTATTAACGCCAAAAATTTCTTGAAAAACTATAACTGCTCCCCTATTAACCTCATCAGCGGGTTGTGCTAAATAAGCATCGATTAACAAGTCATTATTAGGGATTTGAACGTAGGTAGTATTAATTTCAAAATTTGTCATTTTATTTTTCCGTAAAAACCTATATAAAAAGTTGCGTCAAATCAATCTCAGTTTACTGAAAATACTAGATTGTCTAACTCGAAAAAAGTTAGACAATCTAGTATTGAGAAGTTTATAAAACTATTACTGCAAAGCTTTCGATAAAATACCTGCGATCTCACTTCCTCCCTTCTGTTGAACAAAATTAAGAATTATGGGGAAGAACTTTGTTACCATATCACCATCCATTCCCAATTTCGAGAAGCCACCAGCCAAACTCATCAAACTTCCTAAAGCAGCACCTTGTTGACCACCTATCATACCAGCAGCCATACCCCCTAAAGCACCCATCATTCCACCACCGGATTCTGTAGGTGCAGCACCTAGGAGCATGTCAGAGCCAGGAATAGCTGCTGCTACCTTGGCGAATTCTCCACCGCCAAGTTTATCCTGAGCAAGCTTTAAAATTAGTCCAGCGCCTCCTGTTGCTTGCTCTTCTTGTACGCCTAGGCTGCTCACAAGTTGTTGAACGAGTTCCATAAGTAGACTCCCATTTGAGTATTGAGCATTACACGAGTTTATTTACCCATCCATCGTCCCTGCCGTCAAGATGGTGTAATGCTTCATGTCTAATACAGTACTTATATAATCGAACCAAAATATAAAGTTGTAGGGTGTGTCGCGGCACAAGTCAATAATAATTGAGGTGATAAATTAAATAATGCCGTGACGCACCATGATTATCGGATTTTATGTTAAGAATCGCGGGCAAAAAAGCTTATATTTTAGTTATTTATCAAAAATGAAAATGGTATTAATTTATGACATTATGGTGCCCTAAAATATGATTAAAATTGTAATCTTATAACATCAGATATAGAGAGCATAAAACATCTTAATTCGATATTAAATTAATTTCAATCTGCCGACTATTAAGTTCTAAAATCAATTCATCATCATATTTAAAATCATCAATTTTAAAAGTAATTATTTCCAAGATATCTGGAGCTTGAAAATGCTCGGGTTTTGTTTCCGGATGGGGATAATAAATCAATCCTTCCTGTAATTCACCATTTTTGAGTTGAATTTTACAATCAAAAAATGAAAAGTCCTCTGCTGGTTCTTTTTCTGCCCATTTGACATTTTTAAAAGTATATTTAGCTTGTTTGACAGAATATTGATAGGGATAAATAGAAATATTCAGAGTTCCTGAAAAATAAGGTTCTAAATCAAGCCCTTGTTTATAAAAGAAAGGCTTTTGCATTTCAATTGTTCCCTTGGGAAAGCGCTTGTCTCCTCCTCTCCCAGATGCTACACCGTAACCTTTTTTGATGATTCCTTTTATTTTTATCCAGTTTTGCATCATTAGTTTTTGATCGTATATTTTTTAATTAGCCAGATTATTTTTTAAGGATAACTTTTTAAACGGCGATCGCCTAACAAAGTGAATGACTTCATACCAAGCACGGACTGAAAGCGGTAAAATTGACCATTGCTGCTCAAATTCGTCGAGAAAGTTAGAAACATTGGGTTTTGCTGGTACTAATACTTTTTCAGATTCTTCAAACTCGAATCCAAGTTTTATCAGATTATTTGCGATAACATTAAAATTATATTTAACTCGTTTCATCGTTTCTCCCGCAACCGTCAGATCTTCATCTTTAACTGATAGCTCGCTAGTTTCACCCCTGTTTTTAAGCTCTTGCCAAACAGCTTCACATTCACCAGCCTTGTATCGCTCTAATAACTTTTGGCTTGACATAATATGAAAATTTGCTTCAATACATTTGGCTTCGCGATATCCCCAAGGTTGCAAATCAATTTACTTATCTAACTTGAGACAAGTATAAATACTCATGAAAATTGGATCTAGCAGTAATAAAAAAATAGACAGCAGAACGAATAATCTACCTTTACGTCTTTCCTCGGTGGAAAAGTCGGCTACCACTACATAAAACTATTTCACCTTAACATGTAAATAATTTATAATTACTTAACAAATGGTATAGTCGCCATCAGCAGGAAAAGGACTTAAAATATCCCAGATGGTTTAGTTCCAGCCCTTGCTGGCTACAAAAACAACGCTGATTCCCTTTGAGTAACATCTTTTAAGGGTAGTCGCCAACCGTTTCTAGCACCTAGTTATATAGTCAAATATGAAAGACCTCACTCGTTATCGAAATATCGGCATCTTCGCTCACGTTGATGCAGGCAAAACAACCACAACTGAAAGAATTTTGAAGCTCACTGGTAAAATCCACAAAATCGGTGAGGTTCATGAAGGTGCGGCGACAACAGACTTCATGGATCAGGAGCAAGAGCGGGGTATTACGATTCAATCCGCTGCGACAAGCTGCTTCTGGAACGAACACCAGTTGAATATCATCGATACCCCCGGGCACGTTGATTTCACGATTGAGGTATATCGTTCTCTCAAGGTTCTCGATGGCGGAATCGGCGTTTTTTGTGGCTCTGGTGGTGTGGAACCCCAGTCGGAAACCAACTGGCGCTATGCTAACGACTCCGAAGTTGCACGGATTATTTACGTCAATAAACTAGATCGTATCGGAGCAGATTTCTACCGAGTTGTCAAGCAGGTAGAAGATGTACTTGCTGCCAAGCCTTTAGTAATGGTGTTACCTATCGGTACTGAAAGCGATTTTGTTGGTGTTGTTGACTTACTAACTCGTAAAGCTTGGGTGTGGGATGACTCAGGGGATCCCATGAATTACGAAATTAAGGAAGTCCCCGAAGACATGAAGGATGATGTGGAAACTTGGCGCGAGCAGCTAGTTGAAATGGCTGTGGAACAAGATGATGCGTTGATGGAAAAGTATCTCGAAGGTGAAGAGGTATCCATTGATGACTTGAAGCGCTGCATCCGTAACGGTACGAGAGAATTAGCATTCTTCCCCACTTACTGCGGTTCTTCTTTTAAGAACAAGGGCGTACAATTAGTGCTTGATGCTGTTGTTGACTACTTGCCTAATCCCAAAGAAGTTAAACCCCAGCCAGAAGTTGACCTTGAAGGTAATGAAACCGGCGAATTCGCTGTAGTTGATCCAGAAAAACCATTGCGAGCGCTGGCATTCAAAATTATGGACGATCGCTTTGGTGCTTTAACCTTTACTCGGATATATTCCGGTACTTTATCAAAAGGTGAAACCATCCTCAATACCTACACTGGTAAAACTGAGCGTGTTAGCCGTCTTGTGGAGATGCACGCTGATTCCCGTCAAGAAATTGATTCGGCTCAAGCTGGCGATATTGTGGCGATTGTAGGTATGAAGAATGTCCAAACCGGACATACTTTATGCGATCCAAAACAGCCCGCAACTCTCGAACCAATGGTGTTCCCAGATCCCGTAATCTCCATTTCAGTGACACCAACCAAAAAAGGTAGCTCCGAGAAAATGGGTATGGCTTTGAGCATAAAGGTTCAGGAAGATCCTTCCTTCCAGGTTGAAACCGATCAAGAAAGCGGTGAAGTCATTATTAAAGGGATGGGAGAATTACACCTAGATATTAAGGTTGATATTCTCAAGCGGACTCACGGTGTTGAGGTAGAAGATGGTAAGCCCCAGGTAGCGTATCGCGAATCCATTACCAAGCAAATCTATGACAGCTACACCCACAAGAAGCAATCCGGTGGTTCTGGTCAATTCGGTAGAATTGATTATACAATCGAACCCGGTGAACCCGGTACTGGTTTTGAGTTCCAGTCAAAAGTAACTGGTGGTAACGTACCCAGAGAATTTTGGCCGGCAGTGCAAAAGGGTTTTGAAAGCAGTATTGACAAAGGTTTTTTAGCTGGATTCCCCTTGGTAGACGTGAAAGTTACCTTAACTGACGGTGCTTTCCACCCAGTTGACTCCAGTGCGATCGCCTTTGAAATTGCAGCGAATTCTGGTTATCGTCAATCTTTACCAAAAGCTGGCCCTCAGTTACTTGAGCCAATCATGAACGTTGATGTGTTTACACCTGACGATCACGTTGGTGATGTATTTGTTGACTTATACCGTCGTCGTGGCATGTTTAAATCCCATGATCCAGGTGCTTCAGGGTTTAGAATTATAGGAGAAGATGCTC
>JBHJJJ010000311.1:0-7272 GCA_050042755.1 Rivularia sp. (in: cyanobacteria) | reverse complement strand
TGCACTTTTTCATGCTGTTTGTACCGGTAACTGGCTTATGGATGAGTGCAATTGGCATGGCGGGTTTAGCTTTTAACTTGCGAGCATACGACTTTATCTCTCAAGAATTACGAGCAGCCGAAGACCCCGAATTTGAAACCTTTTACACCAAAAACATCCTCCTGAATGAAGGTGCTAGAGCCTGGATGGCACAGGAAGATCAACCCCACCAACATTTCCAATTTCCTCCAGAAGTATTACCTCGTGGAAATGCGCTCTAAGGATTGCTTGTCAGTGGTTAGTTGTAAAAAATTACCCATTACCAATTACCAATTACCAATTACCCATTACCAATTACCAATTACCAATTACCAATTACCAATTACAAACAATAAACAGCACAAAACAATTAATAAATAATGGAAACACCCTTTGAAAATTCAACTACGACTATTAGCTCTGAAAAAAGAGAAGGTCGAGTTCAAGCATCTACTGGATACGCATGGTGGGCTGGAAATGCGCGTTTTATCAATTTATCCGGTCGCTTTTTAGGCGCTCATGTAGCTCATGCAGGAGTCATTGCCTTCTGGGCTGGAGCAATGCTACTCTTTGAAGTTGCTCACTATATACCAGAAAAGCCGATGTACGAACAGGGCTTAATTTTAATGCCTCACATTGCAACCCTCGGTATCGGTGTAGGATATGGAGGTGAGATTGTAAATACTTTCCCATTTTTTGCGACCGCGGTAACACACTTAATTGGCTCTGCTGTTTTAGGTTTTGGTGGTATTTATCACTCAATTAAAGGTCCGGAAAAGCTCGCAGGTTTCTTCAATTTTGATTGGAGTGATAAAGATAAAGTTACTACTATTCTGGGATCCCACTTGATTGTTCTTGGTATAGCTGCCTTTGTACTTGTTGGTAAGGCAATGTTTTGGGGTGGTTTATATGATACTTGGGTGCCCGGAGGCGGTGATGTGCGTCTCGTCACCTATCCTACTCTCGATCCAAGAATTATCTTTGGTTACGTGTTCAGTCCAGTTACGGGTGGTTCTGGTAATATTGTTAGCGTTGATAATTTAGAAGATTTAGTTGGCGGTCATATTTGGGTAGGCGGTTTGCTAATATTAGGCGGTATTTGGCACATCGTAACCAAGCCTTTTAAATGGACTAACAGAGTATTTATCTGGTCTGGTGAAGCCTATCTTTCTCAAAGTTTAGGTAATGTTGCCGGACAAGCTTTTATTGCCGCCATGTTTATTTGGTTTAATAATACCGCCTATCCTAGTGAATTTTACGGACCTACAGTTGCTGAGGCTGCAAATGCTCAGGTGTTTAACTTTGTAGTGCGCGACCAAACTTTAGGAGCGAATATATCTACATCTCAAGGGCCAACTGGTTTAGGAAAATATTTACAGCGATCGCCAACAGGAGAAATCATCTTTGGCGCTGAAACAATGCGCTTTTGGGATGTAAAAGCTCCTTGGTTAGAACCGTTGCGCGGAACTAATGGATTAGATATCGACAAGCTTAAGAATGATATTCAACCTTGGCAAAAGCGTCGGGCTGCTGAATACATGACTCATTCTCCTATCGGCTCTATAAATTCAGTTGGTGGTTTAGCAACTGAACTCAATTCCTTTAATTTTGTCAGTCCCCGTACCTGGCTGGCTTCTGCTCACTTTATTTTTGCGCTACTATTTCTTGCCGGTCACCTTTGGCACGCCGGCCGCGCGAGAGCTGCTGCTGCTGGTTTTGAAAGAGGTATCGAACGGGAAGATGAACCAGCTTTATCTATGAAACCCCTGGATTAGTCAGTACCATGATAGGGGGAATTTCAGTTGAATGAAATATAAAATTCAAAATTTCACATGATACTTAAAGCCTCTCTCTTCTAGAGAGGAGAGGTTCTCTTCTCGAACGCTGTACTGCACTCTTCTCGTTAACCACTATATAGTTGTTGCTGGTAACTTTTTAATACTTACTTTTTGGGGAGGATTCTAATCTTTTATGCTTCTTACGTTTCGTCGAAATTTTTCGGTTGTATCGATTCAGGATTTTTTACTCGAATACATCATAGCACCTCTGGTTATGGCTTTTTTATCAGTTACTGTGATGTTTTTAAACAGATTTTTTCCTGATTCTATATCAGGTACGTATTTACAACTTTTTTTCTAAAGATCGAGGAGTGAAAAAGAATTTGCAGTTATAAGTTTTAAACTCAAAATTTCATAACTTTAGACGTAGCAATGCTAGGTCTCTACAATTAATAACTCCCAATCTCTCATTTTTTCATAAGGAACATAATTTATGGGACTACCTTGGTATCGCGTCCACACAGTAGTTTTGAATGATCCAGGAAGACTAATTGCTGTCCACTTGATGCATACGGCGCTTACCGCTGGATGGGCTGGTTCAATGGTTTTATACGAACTAGCTCTATTTAACCCCAGCGACTCGGTTTTTAACCCGATGTGGCGACAGGGTATGTATGTGCTGCCTTTCATGGCTCGATTGGGTGTTACGGAATCTTGGCGTGGTTGGAGTGTTACAGGTGAACCTGTAACAAGTTTTAGCTTGTGGACTTTTGAAAGTGTCGCCGCAGCTCATATTATTTTGGCAGGTTTATTATTCCTAGCAGCCTGTTGGCACTGGGTGTATTGGGATTTGGATTTATTCAAAGATCGCAAAACCAACGAACCATTCCTTGACTTGCCGAGAATCTTTGGTATTCATCTATTATTAGCTGGTCTTCTTTGTTTCGGTTTTGGTGCTTTTCATCTTACAGGTGTATTTGGGCCAGGAATGTGGGTTTCCGATCCCTATGGATTAACTGGTCATGTCCAAGGTGTGGCTCCTGTGTGGGGAGCGGAGGGCTTTAATCCTTTTAATGCTGGCGGTGTTGTAGCTCATCACATTGCTGCGGGGATTGTCGGTATTATCGGCGGTATTTTCCATATAGCTTTTCGCCCTCCGGAGGTACTTTACAGGGCTTTAAGGATGGGTAATATTGAAACTGTTCTTGCAAGCGCCCTTGCAACATTCTTTTTTGCTGCTTTCATAGTTTCTGGGACAATGTGGTATGGTAGCGCCACAACTCCCATTGAACTGTTTGGACCGACTCGTTATCAATGGGATGGTAATTATTTCCAAAACGAGATTAATCGTCGGGTACAGAGCAATTTGGCGGAGGGTAAAACTCTTTCACAAGCATGGTCAAGTATTCCAGATAAGTTAGCTTTCTATGACTATGTTGGTAATAGTCCAGCTAAAGGTGGTTTATTCCGAGTAGGAGCAATGAATAAAGGAGATGGTATTGCTCAGGCTTGGTCTGGTCATCCCGTTTTCCAAGACGGAGAAGGTAGGGAATTAACAGTGCGACGGATGCCTAATTTCTTTGAAACTTTTCCAGTCGTTTTAACTGACAAAGATGATGTTGTCCGTGCAGATATACCTTTCCGACGTGCAGAATCAAAATTCAGTTTTGAGCAAACAGGTACAACTGTGAGCTTCTACGGTGGCGCACTCAACGGTCAAACATTTACAGATCCAGTTGATGTGAAACCATTGGCCCGTCGCGCTCAACTGGGTGAAATTTTTGAATTTGATAGCGCAACTCTGAATTCTGATGGGATATTTCGCACAAGTACCCGTGGATGGTTCGGTATTGCTCATACCATTTGGGGTTTACTGTGGTTATTTGGACATATTTGGCATGGATCCCGCACTCTATACCGAGATGTCTTAGCTTGAATCGATCCAGACTTAGTCGAACAAGTTGAGTTCTGTGTCTTCCAGAAAGTGGGTGATGTGAGTACTCGCAAAAAGCAAACAGTTTAATAAGACTTTCAAAGAGAACAGGGAATATTCCTGTTCTCTGTTTTCACATTTTTAGTGAGTGCTTGTAATTACGTTTGGTGACAATTAACAAAAGATAGCAATGAAAAGAATATTTTTCGTGGTACTACTTGCAACTTTTCTCTGGATAAACTTTGTTCCTGTTGCATTAGCAGAAAACACTACACTTGTACCTTGTAAAGAGTCTTCGGCTTTTGTAGAACGGATGCAAAATGCCCCTGATAGTTATTATACTACTAAGCCATTAAAGGCTTATTCTCAGTTACTTTGCGGCGAGGATGGTTTACCACATTTAGTTCTCGATCGTTTAAATCTAGCATTTGATGTAATAGTTCCGATTAGCATGTTCTTATATATTGCAGGCTGGATAGGTTGGAGCGGACGCTCTTACCTCATAGCAATCAGAAAAGAAGGTGCAGGAGGAGAAAAGGAATTATTTATTGATATAGCACTCTTTATAAGTTGTATGCTCAAGGCTTTGACGTGGCCAATGCTAGCAATCAAAGAGTTTCTAAGTGGCGAATTAGTTGCTCCCGATGACGAAATTCCGATTTCTATTCGTTAGTAAAGTGCAATAGGAACAAATACAAGTTGATTAAACCATATCTACTTTTAAAACTTTATTTCTGCTAATCGAGATAGTATCTTTTTTCAAAAAACTCGAGGTTTTCACATAGTAATGGTTTAAATCAGCTTTTATAATTGTAAGTTTCGCCATTTATTTACCAGCAAATACCGTCAAAAATCCAATTTTTTTAAGGACAATAACTCATGGAAGCACGTTATTTTTTGAAATATCTTTCCAGCGTTCCTGTTGTTGCTACTTTAGCAATAATTATTTTATTTGTAATTTTCGTTGCATTGAATTACTTTTTCCCTGGATTGCAATACGGTACTTTTTTCCATCCTTTGCCTCAATAAACTTAAAAATAGCTTCTGAGATGAATGTATAAGTCATTTCTTTGTGTTCTAATCTCTAAATTACCTCCTTTTATAGGAGGTTTTTGAGTTTTATAGTTTTTTGCCTAGGGACTGTTTTCCTGCCTCGCCGTCACCCTAAAGGGTGAGGCTACAGGTACTAAATCCGCCGGAAGGGGATTACGGATAATCAAGGTTTTTAACCTGCCTTCGCAGACTTTGCTCCTATAGCCCCAGGCTTTAGCCTGAGGGCTTTCGGGGTTTGAAAACACGCCTTAGCCTATAAGGGAAATATACCAGTTGCCATCATAAAGATTAAAGTCAAAATACCCTTTGAATATGCGGATATCTATTAACACTATGCTGAAAGCGGTAACTATTGCAAAATAAATTGTGTTTATAGAGTACAGCACAACAATTAATTAAGCACTATCTTAGTCTTGATAAGTTAATTCGCTTATTGTTTGCTGTAAATATTGCAAAGTCCGCAAATGAAAACCCTAGCCGAAGAATTACTAGAGCAATTAATGCTGTTCAAACGCTTCAAACACCTTGATGATAAAGCATTAAAGCAGATAATGAATAATCCAGATTCAGCAAAGGAATTGAACAAAATCAATAGCAATAACTTCGCCGCCTAATATTGTCACTGATTTTATGAATTTTTTGTATAGTTTGTTTTTTACTGACTCCTTCATGCTTTGGTAAAATCTGGCATCAGAAAAAAACTGCACAAATTCTTTTACCTGTTCCACCTGAAAAGCAGTTGATTTAACATTATTTACCTGATACTGCTGTATCTGTAATTTAATTTTTGTAATTGCCTCCTCAATTGCTGCGTTTGGAGGCAATTTTTGTAAGTTTTTTAATGATGATTTTAATTCAGTAACTTCCGCTGGCTCTGGTTGCTCCCTTGGTTGGTTGTTAACCGTAAAATCTTTCAATGCGATCGCTTTTTCAATCAGGGCTTTATCTATAGCATCAACAACCTTGGCAAGATGAATAGATTTTTTGTTTTTGCAATATTTCTCACCATACATTCCACGGTTTTTACACCTCACCGGAATATATGGCTTGTTATTGGCGTAGCACTTGCCACCACAATCACCACAAAATATTTGTCCGGATAACAAACCCTTACCAATATTACTGGTGTCTTTACTATTCTTTCCCCAGCGCCGACTATTTTCAGCTAGTAATGCTTCTATTTCTCTATATGTATCATTACTTATTAGCGGTTCATGGGTGTTGTATCTGATGTCCCAATTTTCTGGATTGTTGCGATTTTTCTTAACGTTATACCTAGTGTTACCTCTCAATACTGGGTTATGCAACCAGGTTGTTAACCCAGTAGTAGAAAATTTGACATCATATTCTTTTAAAAAATGTTGAATTGTTTTCCTAATACTACTTTGGTTTGTTAATAAATATTCGATAATTTCTTTTGCAATTACCCAATGAGTTTTACCTGACTTATGCACAGATAAGTCAGGTGCATATTTTTCATCAATCCTTGCATAACCAAATGGTGGCTGAGGACAAGCTTTACCTTGTTCCCGTAGATGGTTGTAACCGTGTTTAACTCTATTTTGAAGTAAATCTAACTCAAATTCAGCTAATGCACCCATCTGGTTTAGTGAAAATTTAGCAAACGGGTTCTGTAAATCATCAACAGGTGAATCTAGAATTACCAATTTTATACCTATCTCATTAAATAATGCGATCGCCTTATTGATAGTGACGATCGATCTAGCGAGTCGATCAATTCTGGTAATAACTATTTCTGATACATCACCGTTGTGACATTCTTCTAAAAGTTTGTTAAATTCTTTTCTATTGTCCGATCTCCCAGACTTCACGTCTGAAAAAATCATCGCAACACCTGCTTTCTTGATACGTTCTGTTTGCTGAATCAACGCTTCCTCTTGCTCTCCTGTTGAAACCCGAACGTAGCCTACGCGCATATACCTTTACTACCTGAAATTGAGACTATAACTAGCATATCATAAAAACTTACGTTGTTTATTCTAAAGGTGTAGGAATAGCTAGATTTTTGTTGTTGATGATTTTCTCAGCTAACGCAGCGTATTCCTTAGCTTGGTTGCTTTCAGGTGCGTACTCGTTAACAGTCATTCTGCGCAATTCAGCGTGCTGAACGATGTTGTCGCGAGGTACGAAGTGAATCATTTGGGTGTTCAAACGCTTAGCCAAGGTTTCGATAAGTTCAACTTCTCTATCAACCTTACGGCTGTTACAAATCAAGCCACCCAAACGTACACCACCGGAGTGAGCATACTTGAGGACACCACGAGCGATGTTGTTGGCTGCGTACATAGCCATCATTTCACCAGAGGTAACGATGTAGATTTCTTGTGCTTTACCTTCACGGATAGGCATAGCGAAACCACCGCTTTCTGCTAATTACCACCTAAAAAATAGAAGCTTTTTTCTTAAAGACTAACCATTGAGCGAGAAAGCAGAGTTGCAACGGCAACTCAACAAACAAGTGCTTTGCAG
>JBHJJJ010000310.1:0-5736 GCA_050042755.1 Rivularia sp. (in: cyanobacteria) | reverse complement strand
TCTACTCGTCGTCGTGCGAGACAGATTTTGCAACGGCTGTCAGGCAAGGAAAGACGCTTTCAGCAATGGCTAAACCACACCATAAGCAAGTCCATTATTCATGACGCATTAAAAAATAATGCATCGGTAGCAATTGAAGATTTGACCGGCATCCGGGAAAGAACGAATCAACAACCAAGAAACAAAACGGAACGTAGGCGTTCTAATTCTTGGTCTTTTTACCAACTACGTTCTTTCCTGGAATACAAAGGCATCAAATATGGCGTTGAAGTTATCGCTGTACCACCAGCTTATACCAGTCAAACTTGTCATCAATGCCTACATATTGGGCTGCGTTCTGATAAGCGTTTCAAATGTGGAAACTGCGGATGGAATGGTGACGCTGATTTAAACGGAGCAAAAAATATTGCAACTATTGGGGCTGCTTTTGTAAACCAGCCTGGAGGCTCGAACTGTTTGTGCTGTAATCTCAGTATCGATAGTTCAGGGCTGCTAAAAGCCCACACTGTACCGTCAGGTCAGTGTGGGTAGTTTACTTAAGAATGATAACTATGAAAAAACCCGGTTAGTCGGAAAAACCGGGTAGAAGTTAATTTACCAACACCACTCTCAAGTAGTGCAAATTTTAGGTTTAGTTGCATTAGCATGAAAGTAAACGCATTCTTATAGTTAGAGGGATAGGAATGCAATCTTAAATGTCTACTTGAGAGATAGTAAGCTAGACTATTGCAATTAAATCTCAATACTTGATTTTTGTCAACTAAAAAATACAAATATATATCCACCAAGTATGAAATTATATTTTCTTATGATTTAGGTAAATATAAGGTACTTTATGGGAGCATCTGCGGTATGATTATTTCCTCAAACCCTTTCTAATTAAAGTAAGCGTGTATTTTATTGTGTTCGCTGAAAATTTATGAATCAAGACTTTGAATACTGGAAAATCAATATCAACTGAAAAAATGTTGATTAATGATATATTTAATACAGTTTTTTATTGCAAAATATATTTAATTAGTTATTGCAAAATTTAAGATAAATTTCTATGAACGCTGCGAAACAAGCTAAATCCATTGAACTCATAAGTAAAATTGCTAGCTTAGAAGTCATATTTAAAACTGAGTTTAGTGAAGCTATTGCCGATTTTAAACCTTGGTCGAGTCACAGCATGACTCAAAATCTTGCCGATCCAAATTCGATAGACATCAGTTTTTCCTTCCCAGGGGAGCATTCTGGTTTTCACTGTCGATGTATTTTGGTACAGGTTCGTTTTTCCGAAGCACTCTTAGCACCAAATTGTCGAATGATTGGGATTGAAGCTTCTGGATACAATCATCAGAGGCAACGGTGGCATTTTTCTAGTATCGGAGATTGGCAATTTGAAGGGACATATCAACCCATTTCTTTTTGTCAAGAGAAGTTCAGACGTTTTGCGAGACAAGTATTCATTCTATTTAAGCATCCAATACATTTGGATTGCTAGTAGTCCTAATATGTAAACGCTGGTAATAGAGAAGATTATTGGTAATTTTAGCAATGGTTCCTTCCTTGAGATACCCAGACTTAGCTACAGCTATCAATCACATATGTCAACAATGGTGTCAGGAAAACGGTTATACCGAACCTTTTTATCGCAATGGAGAATTGTGGGCATTTCCTCCCAATGGAGTAATGCCAGTTAAAATCAAAGATGTGATGGACAAGCAAGACAGCAAACAAGTTTGGATTGGTCGTGTGTGCTTGTTTATATTGCCAGATGGTTCTGTCGCAAAAGTTCAGAGGCAAGAGGCAGAAGGCAAAAGGCAAAAGGGGACTCACCCTTAAAAGAGTAACTCGATGATAATTATTTTTTATACCTCGCTAGAAGTAGCCTCAGTATAATTGTTAGTTTTTACTCGGACTTAAGATAAGAGCTAAAGTTTGAATTGATACTACTTACCTGTTGCCTATTGCCTATTCCCTTTTGCCTTTCTTTGTAAGTAATTATTTATATTTGTTTATAATTGTTTACTACTCTTTCTTTTCAAGCCAGTTACCCGATATTGCTTAACCGGTTCTAAATGCAATTCGTCATATTTAGATGGTGCTGAATCCTTGGCGCTGATAACTTCACCATTTTCTTCAACTGTAGCTGTATATTCTCCTAATATCCTACCATCGGGGGATGCGAATTTGATGCGAACCTTCACCCAACTTGCTTTTTTACAAAGGCGATCGCAAATAATTCGCGCTCTTTTTGCTGGGATTAATTTCAATATTGCGAAGAGAAATTTCTTAATTCCAATTCCACCTACATCAATAATCCAACCTTGCTTATCATAGTTCAACCATTCCCAATTTTCGCGCAACCAAATTTCACCTTCAGCAATTTGCAACCATTTTTCCCAACCCGTCCAACCTCGATAATAAGGACGTAATTCCTTCAGATTTCCATTATGTAAAACCAAAGGGTTGAGAGTATCAAATTCTAAGTGTCCCCATAAACGACCAGCAGGAAAATCAATTAGAGTGGGAGCAAACTGATGACCGCTAAAATGAGAAGATTGCCATACTCTTAATTTACGGTTAGATGTTGCTCCATAATCTTTACGCAGTTTTTGATAGATAGGAGTACCAAAACGACCACAAGCTAAATCAACTTGAGTATGAGTACAAACGATAATATCTCGAATATGTCTTGTGTCTTGATAATAAGGATTAAACTCATGTAACTGTCTGGGTGAAAACAAGATAGTATCTAATAGACTAATTACTAGCTCAATGCTAGGTAAGAGATATTCCTGTTTTTCAAACTCCGCAAACATAGCTTTGGGACGATAATAATGAATCACACGATTTTGCTCTGAGTCTGAATATTCTTTATCGGGAGCAACCATCACAACCTTGATAATTATCCCTTTTTGTAAAATCAGTTTAGTGGATAACTTCATCAAATGGATTAATGGCTGATAATCCCAAAGTGAATCACCCCAAGGGCGAGGTACTTCAAACACAAACCAATGGTGATAATATTCAGCCGAACCAAGTGGATCTTCTCCATTGGCTTTAGAAATAACGCTACAATAACGACAATCGTTCATAGATTTTTTTTCCATACTGCTGAAGCTGGTAGTTATTTAGAGCGATAGAGAAGTATTGATTTAGAATACAAGTTATCAATTTTTAATAATGCAATTGAATTAAATTATACTCTTTTTTCTATTTGAATACTGTATCCTGCATTTAATAGAGCCACTTAAATAACTTTTACAGATTTCTAGTCGTTGCGAATAAATTGCAATAATTATGGGAACATGATCGAAGTATCTGTAATAGTCAAGCATTTTTAAGTCATGACAACCACTAAAACTAGCAATTCTTTATTGTTGACGATTTTCCAATCTACTTCTGTAGATAATGTTGGTTTCCAAAGCCTTTGGCTAGTAGTAAGAGTACTAGCTGGTTTATTAATGATTCATAACGGTTTGGATAAGCTAGCGGATGTTCAAGGATTCGCGGACAATGTTGTAACTTTTATTGGTTTGCCTTATCCTGTTTTCTTGACTTACTGTGCTGCTTATATTGAAATAGTAGGTGCAATATTGTTATCTGTTGGCTTGTTGACTCGATTAAGTGCTTTATCATTGTTTCTGACAATGCTAGTTGCAATTTATTTTCATTTAAAAGGTGATGGCTTACAAATACCACCTTTAGAAACAGCTTCTCTTTATGCATTGTTTTATTTATTATTCTTGCTTAATGGTGCTGGCAATTTTTCTTTAGATGCATTGCTGGCAAAATGGTTTATTAGCAAGGATTGAGGTTAAAAAAATATTAACTACTATTAACTACAGATGTGGATTATCATATCTGCATTTGTAGTTAATATTACAAATGTTCGGCATTCTAGAAAATAGAAGTGGCTAGGATTCGAGTAAAAAATTGACGGGTTCCCTTAACTATCTAAAATCTTTAATTTTAATGTACATTAGCTCTTATTCTGATTGCGCCGATGTATTCTTAATGATGGGAATTGCTCTATGTCCGTTAGCTTTGCTCATCTTACTGATTTGGTTTTTACGAGAATTTTTTATAGCTCTTCGATATTGGATAGTAAGGAAACAACATATCGATTTAATTCCTTGCTACCGCTGCATTTATTATACTGGCTATGAAGAATTAAAATGTACTGTTAATCCTTGTATAGCATTAACGAAAGATGCTAGTAGTTGTTTAGATTTTGAATCAAATAAGCTTCCTCAAAACAGCAAAATTAGCATTTATAAATAAAAATTTTATTTTTCATGACAATATAACGACTATCTTATAAATAATCACAATTAATAAACATTTTGGTTGATTAATGAAAATTAGGGAGAGAAAAATTAATGCTCGTTATTGAGAATTTGAACAAGACTTATACAAATGGAATTCAAGCACTTCGAGGTATATCTCTAGAAATAGATTGCGGAATTTTTGGTTTACTAGGTCCAAATGGTGCGGGTAAATCAAGTTTAATGCGTACTTTAGCCACTTTACAAGATGCTGATTCCGGTTCGATCATGCTTGATGAGATAGATGTTCTCAAAAATCCTCAAGCTGCTCGTAGTATGTTAGGTTATTTACCTCAAGACTTTGGTGTTTATCCCACAGTTTCAGCAGAAGATTTATTGAATCAATTAGCAGTATTCAAAGGATTTATTAATCCTAGAGAAAGAAAAGAAGTAGTAGCACTACAGCTACAATTAGTTAATTTATACGAAAAAAGAAAGCAGAAACTAGGAACTTTTTCTGGTGGAATGCGACAGCGTTTTGGTATTGCTCAAGCTTTGTTAGGTTCACCTAAATTAGTAATTGTGGATGAACCAACCGCTGGTTTAGATCCAGCAGAACGGATTCGATTTCAAAATTTACTCTCAGAAATTAGTCAAGACAGAGTTTTGCTTCTTTCTACTCATATTGTCGAAGATGTAGCCGAACTTTGTCCTAATTTAGCAATTATGAATCAGGGTGAAATTATTCGCAGTGGTAATCCCCAGGCTTTAATTAATGATTTAAATGGTAAAGTTTGGACTAAAGTTATTCAATCAAATCAAGATACGGGTGACTCATCCCAATTGACGGTTATTACTTCTCGAATGTTACGAGGAGAAAGATGGCTTAGAGTTTTGAGCGACTCTCAACCCGATAGTGATTTTCATTCTGTAGAACCGGATTTGAATGATGTTTACTTTACTGCTTTACTAGAAAAAAATCAGCAATTTATTACTCTTTGAAAAATAAATTATTCAACATTTAAATAAAAAAACTCTGCGTTCCTCCGCGTTTATCTCCATATTCCGAGGCTGAAAATAATATATTGATAATTGTGATGAAAACTTTTTCTCCAATCCTACGTTTTGAAATTTTATATCATCTACGTCGTCCGACATTTTGGTTAATTACAATCCTATTTTTCGCGATTGGATTTACCGATATTGTATCCAAAGCCGGTGAAGGTAACGCATTCTTTTTTGTTAATAGTCCTTCTCAAATTTTTCAAGTCACTATTTGGTATACCATCTTTGGAATTTTAGCAGCTTCTGCCTTTGTCGCTGAAACTTTTGTGCGGGATACCAATCATCGCATGGAGTCATTAATTCTCTCTACTCCGATTCGTAAAAATAACTATTTAACAACTAGGTTTTTAGCCGCTTTTTTAGTCACTTTATTAGCATTTTCTAGTTATATACCAGGAATGATTTTAGGTACTTT
>JBHJJJ010000309.1:0-27296 GCA_050042755.1 Rivularia sp. (in: cyanobacteria) | reverse complement strand
GGTTGTGCTTGTGTTTTTTGTCGTGGCTCGTGTTTTTTTTGTCGTTGTGCTTGTTCTATTTGTTGTTGCTCTTGTTCTCGTTGACGTTGAGCTTGTTCTCGTTGACGTTGTTGGGCTTCTCTTTGGCGTAATTGTTCGACTAATTGGCGTTGTTGCTCGGCTTCTCGTTGGCGCAACTGAGCTTCTAATTGTCTTTGCTCTTCAACTTTAAGACGTTGTTGTTGAGCTAATTGTCGTTGTTGAGCTTCTAATTGACGTTGAAATTCTGCTTCACGTTGACGCTGTTGAGCTTCTAATTGTCGCTGAAGCTCTGCTAATTCTCGTTGTTGCTGTTGTGCTAATTCTCGCTGAAGTTGCTGTTCTATTTTTTGACTATCAAAGGCAATAGCATTACTATTATTTGTGCTAATGGGGGGTTTCGCTGCACCCAGATTAGTAGTAGGTTGTGAGTTCTGAGGAACAATAGGTTTTGCTGTTTGATTTGCGCGAGTATTTGATGGTTTTGGTGAAACTGCTTTAGGCTTAGGTTTAGGTTGAACTTTGTATGATTTTTGTGGAGAAATTTCTATAAATTCAATCGCAACAGCAGATTGCTCCCGCCCTAACTGTGATGAATTTTCGTATAAGCTTGTAAGCCAAAACGCCACGAGATGCAAAATAAATGAACTCAAAGTAAAGACAATCCACCCAAGAGGTGAATCGGTTTGTCGTCTCCAGGTTTTTTCTGGAGTTGAAGTTTTTCGTGCAACCGATTGTGTCATATATTTATTGTGACGTACCATCCGCCTATAGGAGGGCTTGCTGTTTCATCTACAGTAGCTTGTTACCAGAAACATTGCTTCATGTTTTATACCATATCCACCAATTCTAATAACTCTCCAAAAAGATTAGCACTTACAGTCTTATACTTTGATTAGCTATACCCAGGCAGAATTATCTGTGACAAAAGGTCATATATTTATTTATTCCTTTTGTCCTTGCATTATGGGGGACAAAAATTCTATATCTACGCTACAGATCGACTTGCTCTTTATAAATGACTAAAAGCCTAGGACATTTGAGTTATGGGGTCAATTCAAGACCAAGTAGTGACTTTTAATCAAAATATCGATCTATAAAACTTACGTCCTAATTAATTCCTTGGATAAATAGAGGGATTTCTTTGTACGAGAAGTAAAAAATCGGTCAGACAGCGCGGATTCTTAAGGTATATTATTTTTTTGCGAGGAGCAATGATCATTAACTAATAAGAACGATTTGCGACTAACTGCTGAGTAAGGGCAAAAGTCAGAACTGTTTCATCCACTCCCTTTAACTCTAAAGGTTTACCTTTGATAATTTCTTCTTCCTCCAAATAATCTGCTACCGCAGCAGAGACAAAGATACTACCAGGATCGGCAGCGCCTTGTAAGCGAGCTGCAATATTTACAGAAGGACCGATCGCTGTGTAGTCGGCGCGTTCAGAACTACCAAACATTCCCACTACCGCCGTACCTTGATGAATACCGCAGCGAAACTGAAGTCCAGTACGTCCGTCGCTATCAAAGATACCTTGCTCCCGCCAACGTTCGTTCAACTCAGAAAGGCCATGTAGCATTGCTTTAGCAGTATTTACCGCACGGCGTACCTGTTCATTCGGTGTGAGTTCTTCAGGCGCTCCGTATAAAGCTAAAATTGCATCTCCCATAAATTTATCTACCGTACCGCCGTTATCAAATACAGTCTTTGTCATCGTCTCTAAGTATTCATTTAGCAATTCTGCAACTTTTCGCGACCTCAATGTATTTGATAATTGAGTAAAACCAACGATGTCGCTAAATAAAACTGTAATCAAACGCGGTTCCGGCCGTAAATCGAGAACTAATTCCCCTTTCTGGGCTTTTTGCACTAAAGCAGGAGGTAAAAATCGCTGAAGCACGGATTCTGTTAAATAAGTATTTAGTTCTAGAACTTTGCGTTCGTTTTCTTTTAAAGCTAAAAGATTTCGTGCTTCAGCCAGAAGTTCTCTATCGTTGAATGGCTTAGCTAAATAAGCATCGGCACCACGTTCAGTTCCTTCAATGCGAGTATCTTCATCAACTTTTGCCGTAAGCAAGATAATTGGTATTCCTTTAAGCGCCTCTTCCGAGCGTATCGTCCGAATCATCTCTAATCCGGAGACTAAAGGCATCATCAAATCAGTGACAATTAAATTAGGTAACAATTTTTTGGCTATGTTAAAACCTTCAGCACCGTTTCTAGCTGTTTGTATTTGATAGCCTGCTTCGCGAAGAATATTTGATACATAAGTTCGCATATCTGGGTTGTCGTCTACAACCAGAACTAATTCACCTTTTCCAGCCTTTGAATCTGGAGAATCAAGAATTGGCGATGACAACTCAATAGGGATATTTTCAGTATGAATTGCTGTTGATTCTATTAGTTCTAAATCAACTAACTCCACAGCAGCGCGACTAACATTAACTTCTTTCTCAGTTTCGACTACTTGCTCGGCATTTAAATGAGTGCTTCCGGGCTGAAGGGATATGGTAAAGGTGGTACCACTTCCATACACTGAATCAACAGTAACTGTACCCCCATGAACTTCTACTAATTCCTTAACCAAAGCCAAACCTAAACCAGTACCTTCATAAGAACGATTTTCTGAACCTTCAGCTTGACGGAAGCGTTCAAATAGGTGAGGAATTTGTTCTTGGGCAATACCAATTCCTGTATCTTCCACTTGCAAGATGCAGTCAGAACCGGCGTAGAGTACCCTAATAGTAATCCTACCGTTGGTTTTAGTAAACTTCATGGCATTCGACAGCAGGTTATAAACCACCTTGTCAAATTTTTCCATATCTAAATAAACCGGCGGACAATCATCTAATTGTGTAAGTAGATGCAATCCTTTTTTCTCACAGTAGGGACGAAACGACTCGACTATTTGATTGACAAACTCAACTTAATCACTTTTTCAGAAACTTGGCTGCATTCTCCCAGCATCCAAACGTTGTAAATCCAATAGTTGATTTACCAATCGCAGCAGGCGGCGAGAGTTACGCAAAGCAATGGTACTTTGTTCTTGAGATAAACCTTCGCCCGTACTTACTGCTGACTCTAAAGGGCCTTGAATTAAAGATATTGGCGTGCGGAACTCGTGGGAAATATTTTGAAAAAATTCAGTTTTTTGTTTATCTAATTCCAGCAAACGTTCCGCTTGTTGACGAGTTTTTTGATAAAGCCGTGACTGCTGAACTGCAAGGGCTGCTTGAACTGCTACAGATACAGCTAACTGCACTTCCGATTTCAACCAACGGCGTTCTTTTTTACCTTGTCTTAAAGTAATACTACCGATAATTTGACCGTCGGCAAGTAATGGAACTACCATCAACGAACGAGTTACCATTTTTAATGGTAAATCAAAACCTTGGACCTGAGGCGGACAATCATTCATCTGAGTAATTACTACAGGTTCCTGAGTTTGCAAAATTTGTTGCAATATTTGATTTTCCTTAATTGGTGCTATAGATTGAGGTAATTGATAAGCGCTCAATTTTGCTTTACTGTTTGAATTATCAGTCTGTAAATCTTGAAAGCTATCGTACAAGCCAACACACTCAACAAACTCCGAATCGGAATTCCATAAAGACAAAACGCAGCTATCTACCTGTAAAGCTTGTCCAAGTTGTTCAGTAATAGCAGCAAAAATCTCTTGGGGATCTAGGCTAGAACGAATGGCACTGGTAATTGTATTAATTAATGCTTCACGTTGAGCAAGGGCGTGTACCTGCTCGTAAGCACGGGCTTGAGATAAAGCCAAGGCAGCCTGATTCGCCACCATCGTTACTAACTGCACTTCGTCTTCAGCCCAATCACGGTATTCCTTGAACTGGTGCAGTGCTAAAACTGCCATCAATTCTTGTCGGCAAATTAGCGGTACTACTAAACTAGAACAAATTTGAGCTTTAGCATAAGCTTGAGCGCGATGATTTTGCTCGGGAGTATCCCCCTGAATACGCTCATCTGTTGTTGCATCATAAATTACCCGAACTTCCCGGGTTTCCCATACTGTATGAGCTAACAATTCGGTTGCAGAAGATAAAGAATGAGAGTCAGAAAGTTCATCTTTTTTATCCTCTAATTCCTCAAAATATGGTTCTCCTTCTTTAAGATTTTTTCGATAAATAAAACCTTCATCGACTAAACGCCCATTTTGAAAGGGACGCAAAAGACATACATCTACTTCCAACATGTCACCTACATTATCTACAATTGCTTGCAGAATTTGTCGATAATCTAAGGCGCTACGAATCGTATTTGTTACGGTGTTGAGCAGAGATTCTTGACGTAGTGTACGGGTGAGTTCGTGGGTACGTGCTCTAAGAACATTGTGAGTATCCAAAGCTTGGCGTACTAGAGCTTTCAGTTCTTCTGCTTCCCACGGTTTAGTTACATATTTGAAAACCTTTCCAGCGTTTATAGCTTCTACCAAGTCTTCGACATCGGTATAGCCAGTTAAGATAATCCGGATAATATCCGGATACTGGGTAGCTGTCAGGCTCAAGAATTCTGTACCACTCATCATTGGCATTCGCTGATCGGAGATAATTACTGATACATCTCCTTCTTTTGCCAGCAATTCCAATGCTGCTGGGCCACTTGTAGCTCGCAGCACCTTATATTCGCGATAGAAGGTACGGTATAGCAGATCGAGGTTGTCGGGTTCGTCATCAACAACCAATATTTTTGGTTTTTTGTTTACTTGGGATTTCATGCACCGCTTCCATGCAGTAACGGCAGTCGGATAAACAATTTTTATGGGTAAGAATGTTAAAACATTCGTATAAAAGGCTTTTTCATTTCAACTGCAATCGGCAGTTGTTTGAACGGCTATAGAGTTAGAGAACTCTATCCTAGGAGAGTTGTTGACGGGCACCCAATATATTTTTTTCTTCTAAAAAAATTATCATGGGAACCCTTGACTGATTTTGGCTTATGCGGATTACCATCAGCTAAGCGTGCACCCCGAGATAGAAAACCATTCTCCCTTCTTTAGGCTTTAAAACCATTTAGGAAGATCCCAGAAATAAAATGTCCCAGCGTTTTATTAATATACTGGTCGAAACCTATATATATGGGGGTATCGCCCAACCGGGCGGCACTGACGGTGGGGCATTTTATGATTTGTAATAGCTCCTTTTATATCTGATATCTCTGTGATCGATCGCCTGCTCATTTTTTGCGGAAATCCTAACCTCAATTCGTTTCATACTCGGTTTCTGTTTTGGAAAATCGATATTTTGTAGCCAAGTTTTTCTTTCCCCCAGCAAGAATTTGTGGATTACACATACAGTTGTTAACGCGGTCTGGATTTATCCACCCACAAGCTGTCGTCTTAGTTTTCCCGCCTTAGCACCAACACTAACATCTGAGAGCAATTTTTATTGATGGCAGTCATCATTGAATCAGCAATATTACACTACCAATAATCTTACAACAGTATATTTTATTACTTACAATTTAGTATACCTCTTGAAATAACGCCTACAGTTAGTAGTACAGCTAGATTGCTATTGTATCAATTAGATCACAAATTGATTCGCTCTCTGAATCTTAGTTAGGGTTTGAGTTATTAGATAAGCAGTCAGTAAATAACTGTTACTGACTCAGATAAACAATATGTAAATTATGTAGTAATTACGTGTATGGCTACTAATTAAATTACATCTGAATATTTATTGCTGTCTAAGAGAGAATATATTACGTTAACAGCTAAATGTAACTTATCGCTTACTAGCCGTCGAGTCACAAAAAAGTTAATAATTATACCTATTTAGCTGGTAGCAAGTGAGATAGTCTGTTGTGGAAAGTGGTGCAGTATAGAAGCAACCATACTTGGATATGGATTACAATATTTATCCTCAAAAGTAAATGAAGCTCTCTATCAAGTTAGAAATTGTGTTAGAAGTGCAGTATTTGATGAAGAACTTGTTACTATCGTTAGTCAGGAGGATAAAAAAAGATTTCTAAGAAACAATGCCTTGGCCAATTTACCAGGATGAGTTGATGTACAAACTCCCATTTCTCCGAAGCTGGGCAAAAGCAATCAGTCCTAAAAATTCCTAAGAAGTTTCTCTTAAGACCCCTTTAGCGTACTTCATCTAGGATAAACGGTTTGAGAGTCCAAACTATCTTGTTAGCTAAACGCTTATGTAGGAGTGATGTTGCCAGTTTTGCGAAAATTTTTGTAAGCTCTTATTTTGGCGAAGGTATTGTAAGAAAAAAGGGTGTTTCATTGTCTATAAGCTCAATTTATTGTCAGTGTCGCCACCTACAATCCGCGGTTTCCGGATATTTTTAGGGAACAGTTAACATAACTCGCGCCTAAGAATCCGGCTGCATGAACGAAAAACCACTTCTAAAAAGAAACATACTTTACACCTTTAAGTCTTGGGTGTAAATGTTCATAATTGTTGTAAAAGGAGGGGACACCTTATTTATTGCATATGCCTCATACAAAAATATGGACATATATGCCGACATCTCAGAGGAAGTTAATCTGTAGTTTTTTTGATTTCCCTTAATTCATCTGTTTTGACACTTTGTCTATCTTCTTTATCCCTAAAAATATCTCATGGTAAGTTCCAATTCCTGAATTTTTAAATTAGAGTTTTCATATAGAGACGGATGGTGTTTTACGATAATTGACTCATATTTTCTTCGATGAACAACTTCAACAATAAACTAGCCTTGAATCCTTCGTTTTCTCTTCCATCCCATCACAAGCCACTTGCGGTAGCTGCTACGCCACTTACCTCCCAATTCCAAATTCGGCTCTGCACCGCTGCTGATTTAACTAGTGTTGCCCAAATTATCACTGAAAGCTTTCACTGCCGTCATGGTATATGGGGATGGACTTTTCCCTTGCTGCGTTTGGGCATTTACGAAGATTTAAGACATCGTTTTGCATCACCAGCACCCCATCACGTCTGCTTAGTCGCAGTTGATACAAAACCGGAAAGTACCCCCAATTTAGTTGCGACTGTAGAATTGAGCGTGCGTTTATGCGATTCTTGGGCTTACACCGACACAAGAAAAAGCTTTGCTTATCTATCTAATTTAGCTGTGCATCCGCAATACCGAAGGCAAGGTGCTGCCCGTGGGTTATTATCTAGTTGTGAAAAAGTTGCTCGCGAGTGGGGATTTAAAGATTTATATCTTCACGTTTTAGAAAATAATTATCAAGCACGGCAACTTTATTTCAAATTGGGGTATCGCATGCATCAAGTTGAATCTAATTGGAATACATTTTTTTTCAGACGCTCGCGACAAATTCTACTTTACAAACACCTTTTAGACTGTTAAATTTTCTCATTTTATTGTATAAATTGCCAACCCTAAGGCACACAAACGACTTTGAAAAAAGTATTTGAATAACTTGACTACAGATTCAACTAATGTTATGTAAATCCCATCCTCGATATATATGTTGTTTATCGGTTCTGTATCAAAAATATTTGATAGTTCTCGAAAACAAATATCTTACATTTATGTAGATGTATTGTTCTAGAAAAATAATGATTTTCAATCAGTTTTTTCTCGTCATTTCTATACCATTTTCATCAGATTGAGAACCAAAAGCTATCTGCATAACAAATTTTTGAGGTCGGGAAAAGAAGAAATAATGTTCATATTGTCTATAAAGTATTCAAGACTGACTTGGAGAGATAAGGGCACAACAACTTTAGCAAATATTTATTTATTTTATATTCTCTTTAAAATATTGCGGATCTAGTTGTAGTAAGCTAATTTCTGTAGCGATGCTTGACAACATATAATATCAAGGTGGAGCTTTACTCATAAAAGTATTTAGAGTATTTTATTATTGATTAAAGCTTCAGATATTTGAAGCATCTCAAATCAATTTTTATGACCAATTCAGTAAAAATACACTAACTATTTACTAATGCCTTACACTAACTTTGTATATAAAATATCTATCTTTATAGAAACTTTAAGTAAACACTCCTGTAGTAGAAGACAAATCCAGTCAAATCACATAAAATGTGGTTACCCAATCGTTCAACCCAGTTGATTCAACTCTGTTTTAGCTAAACCGAACTATAAAGCTTTAGATAATAACAAAACTAATAGCTGTATTCATTGATTTCATACCTAAATACAAGTCTCGCATTGAAGTTACTTCCTTTCTTGTTTAATTCTCTTAAATAAAGATGGATAGCGAAAAACACCAACGCTATCAAATTGCTATGGTATCAACTTATAATCCTGACACTTGTTTCCTTGACTATCTTGTGATGCCAGATGGACTTGAGCAATCTTATGGCTCGGATCTGCTGACAAAACTGCATAGTGGAAAGGTTTTTATGGTCAACAGTCGGAGGCGAAATGGGTTAATACTCTTTAAAGGCTATCATGCAGAGTTCGCTGGTCCCGGAGCGGCTGTTGGTGGCGATTATGACCGTGACTGTCTTCACATATTGCCCATTGGAAATATTTCCTCAATGTTGCTGACTACTTCTTACTCGGAAGAACGCCAAAAGTCTTATTTAATTAGGCGACAGTGGATTAGATTAATTAAACAAATTACTGAGAATCCAGTTCCCCAGCAACGAGTTCAAAGAATTCTCGACCAGTTTGAACAATATTTTCCACCAGAAATGGTCAGTCAGTTGCCGAATGAAGCATTCGCTATGTTAGTGGGGGTTTTGCCACAAACTGTAGCAATAGTGCGCCGTTTAGGCAATGAAGTCGATAATCTCCGTTAAAACTCTATTCTTAGTCGGCTATAGTTGAGCATTTTCTAAGCACATTTTAAATCGGCTTAAAGTTCGGGCATTTTCAGACGGAGTTCCTACGGTAATTCGCAAACCTCCGCCAGTCTGTCGCACCAAAGTGCCAGAATCTTTCAGTTTTTTGTAAATATTTGCTAAGTTATTATTTATTTGTTCTTCATCTCTTGCCTTAAGTTTCAGGAAAATAAAATTAGCTGCGCTATCAGAGATTTGCAATTCTGGGTATTGAGATAAGGCTTCAAGTAATTTAGAACGTTCGCTTAAAGTTTGGGAAACAGGCTCAAGTAAAAGCGAGCGATTTTGTATGGCTATTAATGCTGCGGCTATTGAAAAACTGGGGAGATTGTAAGGTAAACGGACTTTTTCTAAAATGGCTATTAGTTCTCGATGAGCAATAGAGTAACCCACGCGCATTGCAGCTAAGCGGAAACCTTTAGAGAATGTCCGTAATATCACCCAATTTGGATGTTGGGGTAATTCACTTGCTAAAGTCGTTTGACTGAATTCAAAATAAGCTTCATCAATAACTACTAAAATATTTTCTGGCAGATTTCTTAACCACCTCAACTCTGCTGCCGTTAAGGAATTACCTGTGGGAGAATTTGGATGCACTACAAAAACTGTTCTTATAGGCTGTTGTTGAGTAGTTTCTATTGCAAGTGATGCTGCTTCCAAATCAATTTCAAAATTTTCGGCATTTCTCGGTACCGTTACTACAGGAATACCTAAAGCCTGCGCTAAAACCCCGTACATTGAGAAAGTGGGTTGAGCCACTAAGACTGAACCATTCCCTCCCAAACAAGTCGCAATTAATATTGAGCGGATTAGTTCATCAGAACCATTCCCAAGGGAAATATTATCGCTAGTAAAAACGGATGAAGAAGGATTCGCTGATTCATTAACGTATTCACTAATTGCTTGCCTGAGTAAGCAATGTCCACCATCTGGATAACGGTGAGTTTCGATTAATTCTTTATAACTCCACGCTAACTTTTCTTTTAACTCGGAGGGTAAATCGTAAGGGCTTTCATTGGTATCTAGTTTATCTGACTGTGTTGACGCTGCTGAGATTGGAGAAGTGTTATAAACGCCCAGTTGGGGTTTATATGCTGTTAATTGGACTAAATCTTTGCGGAGGAAAGGAAGCATATTGAAAATGGAAGCAGGGATACAATTATTCCGGATTTTATCTAAATTCCAAAATCCGGTGTTATGTTTAGCTTGTATAAGATTTGGTGACGATCGCTGCTTTTAAGGAAAATCAAAACTAGGATCCTAAATTTATATATACTATCATTTATTACTTTTTAAAGTAATAATTAACTAATTGGAAGAAAGTATTTAGTATAGGAATGGCCGCCTTACAGCCGCCTTTTCTTGTAGGGTGCTCGTACACTCACTAATATTGAACCTAATAATGAGGGTTGTAGTGTCACGCACCACCCAAGTCTTGTGACACTTCCGGCCATTCCTATAGTATTTGAGGTATTTTTCTGTATACAGCATATTTGCCCAATAGTGAAGTACATCTCTTCAATATTTCTAAATTAGTGATGTAATCCCAAAGCTTTGCTTAAATCTTGGATAAGTGGCAAAATTCCTCAACTGCTTGCCAGATATCTATCATCACATCACCTAGAGCGTGATTGCTATTAAGTTCTATTAACTCTACCCAAGAACGTTTTTGAGCATAATCCCGACTAGCTTGGATGGGAATCACTTCATCATTTTCTCCGTGTAAGATAAGAGTAGGAATAGGGCGTTGCAAAACTTTTTCCTGATATTTATTTGCATTACTTAAGAAATCGTAACTTAAAGGCAACTCTCGCTGTTCGCCATGATGATAAACCATCAAATATTTATCTTGCTGCCAACGCTGTATAACATCTGTACCTAAAGTTGGTAACCAGTGGGATAAAAAGCCAAAAGCGGGTGCAAGTAAAACTAAGCGCTTTATTTGAAGGTATTTTTCACCTATATGAGCTGCTGTTAAGCCCCCTAAGCTAGAACCAATTATAGTCACGCTTGTATCTTGTTTTAAATTCGCAGCAACTTGCTGTATCTGGCGCTCTATTGTCAGGTGAGAAAAATCATCAGAATTTAAATCGGGGATTTCTAGATTTATTTGATTTTCACCAAAACGTTGGAATATGTACTTAGCTTTAGCAGAATTCGGACTCGATGCAAAGCCATGAAGGTATATATATTGCACAACTGAATCAATTATTAACGATGGGCGATGGCACAGCCTTACGAGGATTGATAATTAATTAGCGCATCGTCACGAATTCTTCTGCTGCTGAGGGATGAATACCAATGGTAGCATCAAAGTCTTTCTTTGTTGCGCCCATTTTGACAGCAATTGCTACGCCTTGAATTATTTCTGCTGCATAGTCTCCCACCATGTGAGCGCCTAAAACTTTATCGGTTTGGGCATCCACGACTAATTTCATCATTGTTCTTTCTTCTTGTTGTGGCAAGGTATAGAACATGGGGCGGAAGCGGGTACGATAAATTTTTACTTTGTCATCACCAAATTTGTCCTTAGCTTCAGATTCTGATAAACCAACGGTGGCGGCTTCTGGTTGGGTAAATATAGCAGTGGCAACATTGTCGTGGCTAAAAGTACGTTTAATATTGCCATATTCGTTATCGGCAAAAGCTCTACCTTCACCAATCGCTACGGGAGTTAAATTTATTCTTTCAGTAACATCACCTACGGCAAAGATATTTGGCAGAGTAGTTTCACTGTACTCGTTAACGGCGATCGCGTTCATGGTACCGTATCCTGGTCCATCCATTGAATTGGTAACCAAGTCAACTCCGATATTTTCCAAACCTAAACCTTCCACATTAGGTATTCGACCTGTTGCGACTAAAAATACATCGGCAATTACTGGTTTCCGATCTTCTCCAGATAATTTTAACTCTAAGCCTGGGGATGTCTTTTCTACGGATGTGACTACAGTATTTCTAATTATCCTAATACCGTGATTTATCATTCCTTCTTGAATTCCGGTACGGATATCCTCGTCAAAACCTTTCAAAATCATATCGCCACGAATAATTTGGGTGACTTCACAACCCAAACCCCCCATAATGCAAGCGAATTCCGAACCTATATAACCAGCACCAATAATGGCTATATGCTTTGGTTTTTCTTTGAGGTGGAAAATTTCATTGGAGGTAATTCCATATTCCATTCCAGGTATATCAGGTTTTACAGGTCGTCCTCCAACTGCAATCAAAATTTTATCCGCAGTTACTTTGCGCCCATCAACTTCTACGGTATGCTCGTCGATTAGAGTAGCGCGACTTTGAATTAATTCAACTCCTGCTCTTTGTAAGAAGTTAATGTGCAGTGCAGATAGTCTTCGTACTTCTTGATCGATTGATGTGATGAACTTTTCCCAGTCCAACTCCGCATCACCGACTTTCCAACCATAGCCTGCTGCACTTTCAAATAACGAAGGGAAGTGAGAAGCGTACACCATAAGTTTTTTGGGAACGCAGCCACGGATAACACAAGTACCGCCTACCAAATCGTATTCGGCGATCGCCACTTTTGCACCATAGCTTGCGGCACGCTTGGAAGCTGCTAAACCTCCAGAACCGGCACCAATTACAAACAGGTCATAATCGTAGGTCATATCTTTAATTGTATTATTTATATCAAAATAATTAAGTATAATTACGCTTGTATAGCTAATATAAAGGGATATTGCTACATTCTACAGTAAGCTAATTTTCCACATTCAAGCAAGTACGTAATTTTTCACCTCGATTTAATCTAACGTGAGGAATTCCTCTGCGGTAGTTGGATGAATAGCAATAGTATCATCTAAGTCTTGTTTGGTAATACCAAGACGAATTGCAACACCAAGAGATTGAATGATATCGGCTGCGCCTTCGCCTAACATATGAACTCCGATTACTCGCTCGGATTCACCCTCAACTACTACTTTAACTATTGCTTGCTCTTCAGTTGAAGCTAGTTGATGCATTAACGGTTGGAACTTATTGCAATAACATCTTACCGAATCGCCAAATTCTGAGCGGGCAATAGCCTCTGTCATTCCTATACTGGCGATTTCCGGACGAGCAAAAACAGCAGAAGGTACATGACTATAATCTACCGTTTGCGGTTTATTTTCAAAAACAGTATTGACAAAAGCAACAGCTTCTGTTTTTGCTACAGGAGTTAACTGTAAGCGGTTAGTGCAATCTCCAACGGCAAAACTATTTTCCTGACTGGTGCGGCTTTATTCATCTACTTCGATGGCACCTTGTTCGCCCATTTTTACTTGGGCATTATCTAGATCGAGGTTTTTTGTATTCGGAGCGCGTCCAGTGGCTACTAAAATAGTATCGGCGGCAATAGTTTTTTTGTACTTACCATTTACGGTTAATAGTAAGCCCTCTTCGTAATGTTTTATGTGCGTCGCCTTGCTATTATTGATAAATTTAATTCCCCGTTGAGATAAACTTTCTTGGAGGTATGTGCGAAGATCGTCGTCAAATCCCTCTAAAATTGTTTGATCCGTATCAACAACGGTGACTCGACAACCCAAAGCGTTCATCATGCTAGCAAATTCTACACCAATATAACCGCCACCGATTATTGCCAAGCGTTTGGGCAAATAAGGTAAATGAAACATTTCGCGGGAAGTAATGGCGTATTCGATGCCGGGAATATCTGGAATAAATGGACGTGCACCTACAGCAATTAATATTTTGTCTGCTGTGACCTTGGCTCCATCAACTTTGATAGTGTGAGCATCAACAAAGGTACCATGACCTCGTAGTAAAGTAATGCCACTTTTTTGAAATGTTTCTTGATAGGAGCGATTAATTTTGTCTATGCGCTTGTGTACCGAGTGGATAAACTGTGTCCAATCGAAATGCGACGAACTTTTACTCCAGCCATAGTCAGTTGCAATTTTATTGTGTAGCGCGAAGTCAGCGGCGTAGACAATCAACTTTTTAGGAATGCAACCGCGATTCAAACAGGTACCTCCAAGGGCTTCTTGTTCTGCTACGGCTACACGCACGCCCATAGAGGCAGCTTTTTTTGCAGCAGCCGCACCAGCAGAACCAGCACCCATTATAAGTAAATCGTAATCGTATGTCATAACTGCGGAGAAATTTAATTGCTCTTTGAATGAATGCTTTCTTTTCGGACGGGACTCGTTCTACTTTGACTCGAACTTCCCTTATGCGATACCTACCTTCTAACAATCAGCGAAGCTGCGATTCTTCATTTTGACTGCTTTGAGGCTGTAGTCAATCTTAATTGTATAGATTATCCCTTATACTTTCGGCAATTTATTTGTAAAGTTGTGGTTTTTCCCCGGCGGATTCTTTTTTTCTAAGCTATAAAGGCTTTTATGAATATACATATATCGTTCAAACCGATACCGCTACTGTCTTGGGGATGACATTTTCATCGTTTTCAAGAATACTTTAGCTCACCGAACTCAAATATGGACTGGCGTTGCCCATATTTAATCCTGGTCACGGGTTTCAAATATTATGGAAACAAGTAATTTCAATAAAATACTCCCACACAGCTTTCCCTATATTTCATTTGAGCGACTAAATTGGATATTTTTGGGTTGTCCTTTTTTTTCCACTGACGGGCTTTTGTTATTCATGTTACATTAGCCTAGGATAGCTTACTGCCTGATATTTTTCCTTAGAAAAAATAAATTCAATACAGTTTAAAAGCAATTTTGTTGTGATGAGAATCACGAGCACTAATGATTAAGATCCTCGGATAATAGGGAAAAAATAAACATAATGTATATAACTGAACTCTAGCCGAGTCATTAATAGGGAACACACTAATAGCCGACAGCCTTGAGCAAAGGACTGTCGGCTTTTTGTATTTGGGTATGATTTATGTCGAGGGAGAGGGGGAAGAGCGGGGAGAGGGGGGAGAGGGGGAAGAGAGGGAAGAAAAAAGAAATCTTTCTAGGCGATCGATAAACGGGTTGGGAGTAATTGAAAAAAGTTTCCCCACAACTTGTTTGTAACTTGACAAAAATTCTGCCGCAGCCACTACCAAGTGTGGGGAAGGTGCCCTTATATTGAAAGTCGAAAGGGATTCTGAGTTAAATCCGCATTATACTCAAAGATTTTTCTAATATCCCATTAAAAAGGATTTATTGAATATAACGGGATAACCCGGATGCGCCACCGCCCTCATTGCCGCCCAATTAAGACATGGCTTGAATGATTAAATCGAAGTAGGGGGCAGCTTGTTGTGCATCTTCAGTACTTAATAAATCAATGGAAGCTTCCTTTAGTCCCTTAATGGCTTCTACCATTCCGGGTACGGGAACTCCTAATGAATTGTACATTTCCTTCACGCCAACTAAACCAATGCTTTCGATTGGTTGTTTATCACCAGCCAGTATTCCGTAAGTGACTAAGCGTAAGTACCAACCATAGTCGCGGATACATAGCGCACGCTCGCGTTGTCCGTAAGCATTACCCCCCGGCGCAATAAAGTCTGGACGCTTTTGCCAGAGTGATTTAGTCGCTTTTTCAACTATCTTTTTTTCGTTTTCGGTTAAGGTATCAACGATTCGCAGCCGTTGTTCGCCGGTTTGCAAATAGTCTTTGATATTCTTAAGTTCCCCACTGCTGGGATAACGTAATTCGTCGTCGGCTTGGAGAATAACTTGGCTTACTACAGTCATGATTTCTAAAAGAAAACGCTATTTAATTATTACTGTTAGTTTAGCTATTCAGGTGCCAAGAAGTGAAGGGGAGGGGCGATGGAGATGGGGAGATGGGGAGATGAGGAGATGGGGAAATGAGGAGATGGGGGGTTGGGGAGATGGGGAGTTATGAATTTTGACCTTTTACCTTTGACCTTTAAGCTTAGTTACTGATAACTGATAACGTTCCGAACCATGGCTAAAATAATGTGGAAGCAGGGTGACTTGGTTGAAGTTGTAATTACGGATTTGAGTGATACGGGTGATGGTGTGGGACGATGCGCCCAAAAGGTAGTGTTTGTACCGGATACTGTACCTGGCGATCGCGTTGTTGTCCGCTTGGTAAATGTTAAGCCCAAGTACGCGAAGGGCAAAGTTAAAGAATTATTACAATCATCACCTCATCGAATTAGACCAGTTTGTATTGTCGCTGATAAATGTGGTGGCTGTCAGTGGCAACATATGAGCTATGAATATCAATTGTCAGCTAAACGTGAAGTTGTGATTCAAGCTTTACTACGTATCGGTGGTTTTACAGAACCACGTGTAGATCCACTCATGCGGGCGGGTAAACCTTTAGACTACCGCAATAAAGCCACTTACCCCATGGGTATCTCTCCTACCGTGGGAGTTATAGCGGGTTACTACCAAAAGCATTCTCATCAAATCGTCAATCTGAATCAATGTCCAGTGCAAGATTCACGGTTAAATCCATTTTTGGCGCAAATCAAAAAAGATATTCAATCCAATGGTTGGGAGATTTATAACGAGCACAGCCATACTGGAATCATTCGCCATCTTGGTTTACGCGTTGGTCGCCGTACCGGAGAAATTTTATTAACTTTAGTCGTTAAACATTTAAATATACCAGGAATAGAGCAAAAAGCACAAGAGTGGTTAGACCATTATCCCCCATTAGTGGGAGTGATGTTAAACCGGAATGGATCTCGCACCAATACTATTTTTGGTAGCGAAACTCGTCTTGTTGTCGGTACTCCTTACTTAGAAGAAGAATTTGCTGACTTGAAATTTCAAATACGACCGGAAACATTTTTCCAAGTTAATACTGAAACTGCGGAGGCATTATTGTACGAAATTCAATCTGAATTAAATTTACAAGGTAACGAAATATTAGTTGATGCCTATTGTGGTATCGGTACTTTAACTTTGCCACTTGCAAAACAAGTGCATCTTGCAATTGGTTTAGAAATACAAGAATCAGCAGTAGCTGCGGCAAAAATTAATGCTCAGTATAATCACATAAATAATGTTGCCTTCCATTCGGGAAAGGTAGAAGAATTACTGTCTCGGATATCTTATAAACCAGATATTGTTATACTTGACCCACCAAGAAAAGGATGCGATCGCGGTGTAATCGAAACTTTACGCAAAGCAAAACCAGCTCGTATTGTTTATGTAAGTTGTAAAGTAGCAACACAAGCTCGTGACTTACAGCAACTTTGTCAAGATGATTTATACACTTTGTCACGAGTACAACCAGCTGATTTTTTTCCTCAGACAGCTCATGTGGAAGTTGCAGCATTTCTTGTGCGTTCGGATTTAGTCAAAGTTACTTAGTATAATTCTCGGGTGAAATTTCAAAATTGTAGTCTAGCGCATAGTAAAAATGCTAAAATTGAATTAATCTAAATATAGAATACCTTTTGTATAAAGAAATTGACGTTAGAGCAGACTCTAAAAGAAGAAATAAAAGTTGTTTAAATTACAAATCGGCTCAGTTTTGTGAGTATTAAAATACTCATTGATGGTTCAAGTAAATTTATAGTTTGTAATGATTTGTATTTAAAAAAAATCAGCCGTTTTGAAATTAAGCAACCTTTACTTAATCAAAAGAGTCGATGCTAAGTAGCATACAAAAATTAGTTGTAAAAATATAACGTTTTAGGCAACATGACCACCTCAATTGAATTTCAGGGTGCGGGGTAGATATTTAAGTCATGTCTAGATTGAGCCGAAAGCTACGGGGTTTCTCTTGTGATTACCATTTCACTTCGTCCGGTAGGACGTAACTGGGGCACTATTAGTTTTGCCTCAACTCTATATCTCTGCCCAATATTAGATTTGCTTTTGGCAGAAATTCCTGGAAATTTGCAAGCTGAATTAAGACTGGGACTTCAAGAAGCCTTAGTAAATGCAGCGAAGCACGGCAATAATCTCGATCCGGGGAAAAAGGTTGTAGTTCGTTTTTCTTTAATTGATGATAGATATTGGTGGATAATATCGGATCAAGGCGAAGGATTTGCCCCCAAATCCGATTGTGAAGAAGATCCCGCCGAATATTTGCCACCTGACGAATCAGAAAATGGTCGCGGTTTATCGATACTGCATTTCATTTTCGATCGGGTGGAATGGAACCGTAAAGGTACAGAATTACGATTGTGTAAGCAGTTGGAGCATAAACGCAGGATACCACTGTTACGGAATTAATGATTGTAGAGACGTAGCATTGCTACGTCTTTTAGGATCTCGCTGAGTTAGGAATTTAAATCTTAGCAGAAAATTACCAACAAATATAACCTAATTACTATCTTTTTTTTGCCCATGACTTGGACAAGGTGGCGCACTAATAGAACGATTTAACCAGCCGGTAGCTTGTTCTAATCTAGTTTGTGCTTCTGAGGGTTGTTCTTTGATGAGAAATACAAGGGCTGCTGCTGTTTGTTCGCAAGCGCGAACTTTGCGGTTAGACTTGAGGCGATGCCAATCGTTAGGAGATATACTCAATCTCTCCAATAGAGCTTGAGCTAGTTCTAGTGTACTAAAATCGTGCAATTCACTAGTTTTAGGCAGTTGGCTTGATTGAGACATAACGAATAGGCCTATCGAGAAACGTTCTCTTTTACTGTAATACTTCCCTCATGGAGTCGCATAAACATTCTTCTCAATCATCAGTTGAGGAAAATCTAGAACAAGAATTGGAGCAAGAAATATTATCAGTCGAGCAAAGCCTTGATGAGTTAAAACAGCGGTATGCTCAGATGCTTGCTGACAAACAACGTCAAATTGAGTTAGTGCGGCGTTTCGACGAAGTTAAAAAGCAACTGCAACAAACGACTTCGCGTACGCTAAAAGCTGAGTTGGAACAGATTAAAGAACAGTTAGAAAGCTTGGATAATGCTTTAGGATTATTTTCCGAGAGTTATTTAGTGCTGTTTGGTGGTAGCGTTATATTTACAAAAAGCGGTTTAAAAGACTTGTTTTGGCAAGTAGTCCGCTTTGGTGGATTGGGCGTTATCATAGGCTGGTTATTAAAGTCTGTTGTTAGTTAGTTGTTAGTTGTTGGTTGCTAGTTGTTGGTTGTTAGTTGTCAATATTTTCAAATCCACTAACCACTATCCACGATCCACTAACCACTATCTACTAACCAACAGCACTTAATTTTTATTCTTGGAAGAAAAATATATGATAGAAAAACGGATTGCAGAAATACTACGGAGTGCTCAGCCTGATGAATTAGTAAAGGTGCAAGGCTGGGTAAGAACAAAGCGGGAGCTTAAAGGCTTTGCTTTTATGGAAGTTAATGATGGTTCATCTCTGGCAAGTTTGCAAATTGTGCTAAATCAAGATTTGCCAGATTATGAGAGTATTTTAAAGCAATTAAATACAGGTGCTTCTGTCGAAGCATCGGGAATACTGGTCGAGTCTCAAGGAAAAGGGCAGCGAATTGAATTAAAAGCGGAAACAGTGAAAGTTTATGGTGAAGCAGAACCAGAGACTTATCCACTACAGAAAAAACGCCATTCTTTTGAGTTTCTCAGAACAATTGGACATTTACGCAGCCGTACCAATTCCTTGGGTGCGGTTTTCCGCGTGCGTAATGCCTGTGCGGCGGCGATTCATGAATTTTTCCAACAACGGGGCTTTTTGTGGGTACATACACCGATTATCACCGCTAGCGACTGCGAAGGTGCGGGTGAAATGTTCGGTGTTACCAATTTTGATTTAAAGAATGTTCCCTTAACGGAAGATAAGCAGGTAGACTATAGTCAAGACTTTTTTGGTAGACCGACATATTTAACCGTTAGCGGTCAGTTAGAAGCGGAAATTATGGCAATGACCTTTGGTAATGTGTATACTTTTGGTCCTACCTTCCGTGCGGAGAATTCTAACACTTCCCGTCACCTAGCGGAATTCTGGATGGTTGAGCCGGAAATGGCTTTTTGCGAACTTTCCGAAGACATGGATTTAGCAGAGGAATTTCTCAGATATGTCTTTAAATATGTGATGGAGAAATGTCCCGAAGACATGGATTTTTTCAATCTGCGAGTTGATAAAACAGTTTTGGAAACTGCAGAGAATATTATTAATAATCAGTTTGAGCGAATTACTTATACTGAAGCTGTCAAACAGTTAGAAAAAGCCAAAGTTAAGTTTGAATATCCGGTAGAATGGGGCTTAGATTTACAATCGGAACACGAGCGTTATTTGTGCGAACAATTATTTAAAAAGCCTGTGATCGTGAGCGATTATCCGACAGGAATAAAAGCTTTTTATATGCGGTTAAGCGATGATGAAAAAACCGTTGCCGCAATGGACGTTTTAGCGCCGAAAATAGGGGAAATAATTGGTGGTTCCCAACGTGAGGAAAGGTATGATGTGGTGGAAAATCGGATTAAAGCCCAAGGGATGAAACCAGAAGATTTATGGTGGTATATGGATTTACGCCGTTATGGTACTGTACCTCATGCTGGTTTTGGATTGGGTTTTGAAAGATTGGTGCAGTTTATGACGGGAATGGGGAATATTCGCGATGTGATTCCATTTCCTCGTACTCCGGAGAATGCGGAGTTTTAAAATCGTTAGTTAGTGATTAGGGAGGGGGTACAGGGGGTAGAGGGGGTAGAAAAAAATCTTGATTGATTGTAGGGTGTGTGACGCTTTGAAAGAATTTATTTAGTAATTAAAGAATTTGTTATAGCGTCACGCACCAATTATTTAGATGAAAATCAGAAAATATTCTTCAAAATAATAATTTAAAGTTTGAATTGCGAAGCAAATACAATTTATGTCTATTATGACGTTGATAGATTTATTGATGTAATTCTTCAAAGAAACGTTTGAGTTTATATTCATCAAGTTTGTCATTGGTGCGAACTCCACTACATACATCAATTCCGAAAGGTGCTACTTGTTTGACTGCTAAATCGACATTTTCTGGTTTTAATCCTCCTGCTAAAAAAATTGGTATTTTGACTTGCTCGCGAATTTTTCTACTAATATCCCAATTATGTGTTCTTCCGGTTCCTCCTAATTCTTTGATAGTGAGGAATTTATTTCCGGAATCTAGTAAAATAGCATCTACTAATGGTGCGATTTCAATTGCTTCATTTAATGATTCTTCCTTTGTTACGTGAATGACTTGAACTATAGAAATTCCCGGTAAGGCTTCTCGAATATCTTGGTAATTTCCAGAATTTAATTTGTCACAAATTTGTACTGTATTGGAACCGCAACAGTTTATTTGTTGGATTATTTCTGGGGTATTTTGACTGGAAGTTAGTAAAAATGTGGCAATCGGTGGTGGTATTTGAGCGACTATTTCGGTAATTAATTCCTCCGAAATTACACCAGGTCCGCTGGGCATATGAGATACAAATCCTAATGCTGAAGCTCCGTAGCGAATAGCCATCCATGCTTCCTCAATGCTGGAAATACAGCAGATTTTTACTCTTGGTTTGATTGTTGGTTGCATAAGTTTTTAGGAAATTTGTTATTTAAATCATAAAATCGCCCTCAGGCTTCTAGCCTGAGGCTACAGCTACAAAGCCCACCGTAAGGTGGGCTATTTGTAGCCTGCGGAGGCAGGCTTGGTAAATGTAGCGATACCCTTATAGGGTATTGCGAGGAATTGAGATAAATCCAAAATTCTCTTATGCCGTAATACAGTTCAGATAAGCAATATTCTCTCCCGCTGCTTCCCCTGCACCCCCTGCACCCCCTGCTTGTCTCAACAGATCAATTTCTTAACTGAACCGTATTGCCTTATGCCGAGCTGCCGCTTTCTCCTTTAATTACGGCAGCAGAAATTAAGTGAGCTAATCGTAATGCTTCGGGTACTTTTCCGCAATCGGTTAATTTTTCTAACACTTTGGCAATAATTTCTGGCTCTTCACCACACACTTGAAATACAAAGGGTGAATATTCGTGAATTTTTCCTGCACGTTTTAATAATTCTTTTCTTTTTTCTAAGTCTGGTAATCGACTCATTGCGTCGATAACTGCATCTAAATCGGGTTGACGACGCATGACGGCGACACAAGGAAGTTGGAGTTTTTCGGCTAAGGTTGGTAAATCAACAAGGTTGAATCCACCGAAACCAATTCCGTCGAGCAATACTATATGTAATTGTGGTAAAAATTTGCTGTTAAGTAATAAATTACAAATGGTTTCTGTTGAGTCAAAACCATCTTGTTGTAATTCTCCCCAAACCATTCCTTCAAAACGAGTTGCCGCACAAATTATTCCTGCTAAATTAACTTTTTCTCCACTACCGCGAATAAATGGTGCATCGTCAAAGCCAATTACGCGGATTGTACGGTTTAATTTGAGTAGAGATTCGAGATTCATTTTAGAAGAGACGTAATATATTACGTCTGTACAATGATTGAAAGTTAGCTTCTATCATATCCCTACCTATAATAAAGATATAGAAAAACAGTAGGGTAAATAGTATTTATGAGTATCTCCCTAACTCCTGAATTAGAAGAATTTATTCAAAATCAAATTGCAAGTCGTAAATATGCTTCAACTGAGGAAGTGATTATTGCGGGTATTAAATTGCTTAAGGAAAGAGAAAATATTTATCAAGGTAGATTTGAGGAATTGAAGCAGGAAATTATGGTTGGGGTTGAAGCTTCCGAGGGTGGGGAAGTTGTTCATGGAGAAGTCGTTTTTCGTCAGCTAGAGCAAAAATTACAACAGCGTCGTCAACAAATCGATTAATTTAAAATTATAAGTAATAGTCAATTTAAACAAATCACCATGCATCCTATATTAAAGGTTGATATTTCTGAATTAAGCGTATCCGAGCAAATACAATTAGCTGAGGATTTATGGGATAGTATTCTGACTGAAAGTAATGCTGATATTCCTTTAAGCGAAAGTCAAAAACAAGAATTAGATAGAAGGTTAGAATTACATCGTCAAAATCCACAGCAGGATTCAACTTGGGAAGAGGTTAAGCAGCGTCTAGGTTTTGATAAATGAATTATTAATTAATTATTAGTCTAGAAGCGGAATTTGATATCCAAGATGCTTTTGAATGGTATGGACAAAGTAGTACTGGATTGGGTTCGGAATTTATTCGTGCTGTCGATGACAGTTCCAAAAATCGGGATTCTACACTTCACAAAATATCACCCGAAAAACCAACTTTTCAACCCTCCTAACAAAGAATCATCTTGGTAATGATTGTGTATGGCTTTAAACTCTTGCTCCCTACCGATAAAATTTGGTGTTCCTTGTTTGGGTAGATATTTTATCGGTTCGATAGGCTTTTCTGAGGAATAGAAATTGAAAGTATTATTTTTTATAGTGGGATTTGAGTTTTTTAAATTTATGCCTTGCCAGTTTTATTTTGTCTTTTTTAAGAATTTTGAATTAACCTCACCCTAGTTGATTCCTTCCACTATTCGTAGAATCAATTGGTGTCAATCTAAATATCGGGAGACGTTGCACTGCAACGTCTCTACATAAATTCCCATCCGTTGCCCATGATGTTGTACGATAAAAAAATCTAAAATACGGTATCTTGATCGATTAACCGGAGATTAAAGAGGGGAAGCTTTATATGGGGCTGTGGCGCTTCGTTGCCTGTTTGACGAAAAGAGGGGGAGTTAAAAATTTTGTTTTATTGTTTTTATTGGGTTTAAGTTTAAGCGTTTCACTAATATCTTGTTCAACGTCGAATACTCGAAATTCCAATCGTGTTGAATTAACGCTGGTTTCCTATGCAGTCACCAAACCAGCCTATAGAAAAATTATTCCGCAATTCGTGCAAGAGTGGAAGCAAAAACACAATCAAACGGTACGTTTTTATGAAAGTTATGGAGCTTCCGGTGCTCAAACTCGTGCTGTAGTAGATGGTTTAGATGCTGACGTGGTGGAGTTAGCTCTAGCGCTAGATATGCAGAGAATTGAAAAAGCTGGGTTAATTCAACCTGGATGGGAAAATGAAGCTCCTAATAATAGTATGGTGACTGAATCTGTCGCCGCTTTAGTTACTCGTGAAGGTAATCCCAAACAAATCAATACTTGGGAAGACTTGACATAAGACGACATTAGTATTGTTTCTGCAAGCCCAAAAACTTGCGGTGTGGCGAGATGGAATTTCTTAGCTTTATGGGGTTCCCAAGCAGAGACGGGGAAAGAAGCCCAAGCATTAGATTTTACGAGCAAAGTTTATCAAAACGTCCCCATATTACCAAGAGATGCCCGGGAAGCCAGCGATGCATTTTTTAATCAAGGGCAAGGAGATGTTTTAATTAACTATGAAAATGAATTGATTTTAGCGGGTTTGAAAGGTAAACCTAGCGATTATATCGTTCCCGAAACAAATATTTTGATTGAAAATCCTGTAGCAGTAATTGATAAAAATGTGGATAAACATGGCAACCGAAAAGTAGCTGAAGCCTTTGTAGAATATCTATTTACCCCCACAGCCCAGAGAGAATTTGCCAAAATCGGATTTCGTCCAGTAAATCAAGTTGTTAAACAAGAATTTGCTGCTAAATATCCCCCAGTAAAAACTTTATTTACAGTGAAAGAATTAGGTGGTTGGGATAAATTGCAGAATAAGTTTTTTGCTGATGGTGCAGCATTTGATGATATTCAGCAGAAAATAGGTCAAAAGTCAAAAGTTAGAGGTTAAAGGTTACAAATATTAATTCTTAATTCATACCGAATGCAAATTAAAAGTTCCTTTATGAAAGGTTTTTTTTAAGAGATAATGGTGCGTTACGGCATTTTCAAAATCAAAATTTTTTTATCAATTTTTCTCGTGCCGTAACACACCCTACAATTTATTAATTGTTAATTGAAAATGACTGTCGCACAATCTAAAATCCAAAATCTAAAATCTAACATTCCCCAATTCTCTTTACCTTGGGGAATTACTATTGGTTATCTGACTATCATGCTGTTGCTGCCCATAACGGCGTTGCTTTTGCAAGCTTCTCAGGTGGGGTTAACTGATTTTTTGCGGATTGCTACTAGCCCGGTGGCGCTTTCTGCTTATAATGTGACTTTTCTTACGGCGTTGTTTGCGGCAGCAGTTAATGGTGGGTTTGGTTTATTAATTGCTTGGGTACTTGTTAGATACGATTTTCCATTGAAGCGTCTTGTAGATGCCGCTATTGATTTACCTTTTGCTTTACCTACGGCGGTTGCAGGTTTAACCTTAGCTAACATCTACGCCGAAAATGGCTGGATTGGCTCGTTACTTGCACCCTTGGGGATTAAAATCGCTTTTACCCGCTTTGGGGTTTTTGTGGCAATGCTGTTTATTTCCCTACCGTTTATCGTGCGGGCATTGCAGCCAGTATTGCAAGAAATGGAACACGATATAGAAGAAGCGGCTTGGAGTTTGGGAGCTTCACAATTTCAAACTTTTTGGCTAGTGATTTTACCACCTTTATTTCCAGCCTTGTTGACGGGGATAGCATTAGGATTTTCTCGTGCTGTGGGAGAATACGGTTCGATTGTAATTGTTTCTTCAAATATTGCTTTCAAAGATTTAATTGCATCGGTGTTAATTTTTCAGCGTTTAGAACAATATGATTATGCCGGTGCAACGGTAATTGGAACTGTACTTTTAGTAATTTCTTTGTTGATGTTATTAGCAATTAACTTATTACAAGCTTGGGGGAAGAGGTATCAATAAGTAATTGGGCATTGGTAATGGGTAATGGGTAATGGGTAATGGGTAATGGGTAATGGGTAATGGGTAATGGGTAATGGGTAATGGGTAATGGGTAATTGGTAATAACTAACAACTAACCACTAATAACTAACAACTAACTACTAATAACTAATGACTAAGAAACTTTTGATTATCAGTGCTATTATTTATTCAGCTTTAGTATTATTTATTCCGGCTGTCAATGTTTTTTATCAAGCTTTTAAAGGTGGCATTGGGGAATTTTTCGGCTACTTGAGGACTGATGATTTTATCAGTGCGGCTGGGCTTACTTTACTTATTGCTTTGATTGTGGTACCAATCAATGCTGTTTTTGGTCTTTGTGCGGCTTGGGTGCTGGCTCGCAATCGTTTCCCGGGAAGAGCTTTTGTAATGAGTATTTTGGATATTCCTTTTTCAGTTTCGCCGGTGGTTGCTGGTTTAATGATGGTTTTACTTTACGGGCAAAATGGTTGGTTTGGAGGGATATTGTCAGCGATTAATTTTAAAGTTATTTTCGCTTTTCCGGGAATGGTTTTGGCTACTGCTTTTGTAACTATGCCTTTTGTGGCACGGGAGGTAATTCCGGTTTTGGAGGAAATCGGTTCCTCTCAAGAAGAAGCTGCAAGTACTTTAGGCGCTAGTCAATGGCAAACTTTTTGGCGGGTAACTTTACCAAATATCCGCTGGGGTTTACTTTATGGTTTAATTTTAACGAATGCCAGAGCAATGGGTGAATTTGGAGCGATATCTGTCGTATCTGGCAATATTATTCGTAAAACTCAAACTTTACCCCTGTTTGTGGAGCAAGCTTATAAGCAGTATGAAACGGAAACGGCTTTTGCTGCTGCGGTGCTACTCGCTTGTTTGGGATTTGTAACCCTGGTTTTGAAGGAAATTTTGGAACGCAAAACGACAGTTAACAGTCAACAGTGAGCAGTGAACAGTCAACAGTCAACAGTCAACAGTTAACAGTGAGCAGTCAACAGTGAGCAGTGTTAATTATTAGTGAACGACGAAGGGTTATCAGGCGTATAACGGCCGATTCAAACCCAATGTTCGCCCTTGATAACTCTTAACTGTTCACTGTTCACTGATATGGGATGGGTTAAAAGCTAAGGGGTTATTTATATTTCTTATGCTTTATGCCCCATCCTTTGTTTAATTCTTAATTGTGCAAAGAATAATTAGTTAATCTTTGATTAAGTAATTTTGGATTTTAGATTAGTAATTTAAATCTAAAACCCAAAAACCTCAGTATAAATTTGACAGGTTTATGCCATTTGATTCTCAATCGCCCAGCGAGCTAATTCGGTGCGATTGTGGAGGTTGGTTTTACCCAACATATTGGAGACGTGGCTTTCAACAGTACGCTGGGAGACGTTTAATTCTTCAGCGATTTCTCTGTTAGCCATACCTCTGGCTACAAATTGCACTACTTTTAGTTCTGTTGGGGTTAATTGGACATCAAAGGGTACTTGGATGCGAGAGCCATTTTCGCCTCCTTTGGCTTGATGTTCTTTCCAACGAATAGTTTGTTTGAGCGAGGATTCAACTTGGGCTACGAGTTCTTCTGGTTCAAAGGGCTTGACCATATATACATCAGCACCTTTATTCAATCCTTTAACTCTGGCTGCGCTTTGTCCCTTTGCAGAAAGGAAGAGAACAGGTATCCAACTGGTGCGTTCTGTTTGTCGGACTTGCTCTACAAAGGTGTAACCGTCCATTTCCGGCATCATCACGTCACAAATAATCATGTCTGGAATGTCTAACTCTAATATTTCCAGAGCTTCTCGACCATTTTCAGCCGTGACGACTTCATATCCTCGGAATTCCAAATAGTCCTTAACCAGCAAG
>JBHJJJ010000308.1:0-4776 GCA_050042755.1 Rivularia sp. (in: cyanobacteria) | reverse complement strand
GAGTCCGGGAAGTAACATCGATTTCTAAAGCTAAATCGGGTGGTGGATCTTGGGTTAAATCAAGTCTATTTTTCCCACGCACTTTACTTTCATTTTCTATATAAAAACATTGGTCTGGTTCAATTCCTTGAAGCATTATTTTATTTTTAAAAGTGGTAGAACCTAAACTAAGAAATTCAATATCTAGCTCTTCCAAAAGCGCTTTAATTAAATCGCTGATTATTTCTTTCCCAAATTCATGTTCTGGTAATGGAGCCATAATTTCGAGCACCCCTCTGTCATAAGCAATACGTGGAGCGCGATGTTCTCCGAGTTCTTCAAGAATTGTTTCAAATTCTTCCCAAGTGACATCATTTAACAATACTCGTTGTCCTGGTGGAACATTAATACGTCTAATGCTTAAGAGCATGTTACCACTCCCAGTCTTTGTGCGATTACTATAAGCTTAACGCTCTCCGAATTTAAAACAGTACATCAAATCGGCTCAGATACTTCAAGCATATGATTCTAGGAATTTAGAAATCATTGCTCAACTGGAAATTGCTTGCAAGCGGATGCAATGCCTGCTGAAGGGGGAAGAAAAATATTTTCGTGTCATTATTAACCCAGCATAGTTCCCTTGGCGGAATACTAGTACACCGCCACATTAATTTTGCGGGGTAACATATTCGTAGTGCGTTCGCGAACGCACTACGAAACCCCTCAATATTAATGTGGTCTAATACTAGCTCGCAATTTGTTATTGCAATATTTCTATTTTAGGACGGCCCGCAACTGGCATATTTTCCTTGTAGGGTGCTGTGACGGGAACCCATTAAAATTTTTTAGAAGAAAAAAATTTTAATGGGAACCCTGTGACGCTTTGAGTAAATTTGAATGTAATAATAAGACTTGTAGCGTCACGCACCATCCGAGTCTTGTGACAATTGCGTAAGTCCTGTATTTAATAAATGCATCAAATTAGATTGATGATTACACTAATGTTAATCATAAGCTATCTTGATACAACATTTTGACTTTAATTGTTTAGAAAAACGTTAATATTAACTTTAATTTAATTTAAGGTTAAGAGATACAGCGGTTATCGCTGATATCAATTGTTTTACTAATAGATTTTAAAAGAGGGTGTAATTGGCTAATTCAGAAGATATTCAAATAGGAAATAAAGTTGTAATATTGCATCCGTCGCATATAGCAGGAAAAACGGGTTTTATCTATGCCCAAGAAACATTGTCAGATAAAGAATTTAGTAAACGCTGGATTATCCGCATAGACTCGGAAAATATAATGGTATCTTTAAGTACAAAAGAGTTTGAGTTATTACCGGAGTAATTGATTTTGGGAAACTGCTATTGGAGTCCGATTTGATGCGTGCGGAGTGTAAGTTATTAATTAAAACCAACTATTAATTTTATGTAAGCAAGAAGCACTATGGAATTACTTTAGCTTTTGTCACGGGGATTCTTTATTAATTCCTAATTCCTTCTTGCTATGTTTTAATTTTTTCCACAGTGCTTTAATTTTCTCATAGGCTTCTTCGGAGGTTACTTTTCCTGCTGTTTGTAAATTAACTATGTAGCCTACTTTTTGAGCAAATTCTTGCAAATTGGCATTGAAGACCAAATTTTCTGGTTTGAATTCGCCATAATATTTGCTGTGAGGATAAAGAAAATTTTCTTTATCTGTACCATCGGATTCTGCCATATTTCTTCTCCGATAACCTTTTATTAAACTTAGCTTAACTTTTTTTTAATTTATTGCTAATGATTTTTATAACATATCTGTTGCTTGTTATCTAGAGGATTAGCAACATTGCTGTGTAAAAATAACTTACGATCGGTGTGCACCTGACAGTAATAGCACATAAGACTGACAAGCAAGTCTATGGGAAATTATTCAATTGAACAAATATTACACTTGATTTAAACCCATATAGATAGTATCAAAATAAATAAATTATTGAATAAATTTCTTAAGAAAGATAGGATCGGGACTTACGGAATTGTCACAAAACCCTGGTTGGTGCCGTACAGTCACTGTCTTATTATTTCGTGAAATATCAAACAAAGTGTCACGTGCCCCTAGGAAGAAAATGTGCCGGTTGCGTAAGCCCTAAGGATATTAGGCTTGCAAAGAATTTGGGTAACAATAAGTAAATAAACCTAATTCAAAATATTTTTTTGTAAATCAATTTAAATATTTTGGCTAAATATGAGAATTAACAACTATTAATGGTTATATAGCTTGAAGCGGAATATTGAAGAATTCTCATGGTTAAGTCTCTTCCAACCCCAGAGCCAGAATTGCTAGAAGAAGGTGTAAAAGCGCCAGTACAGGAAACGCTGTTAACCCCCAGGTTTTACACCACAGACTTTGATGCTGTGGCGCAAATGGATATTTCGGCGCATGAGACAGAGTTAAAAGCGATTGTAGATGAATTGAAAGCCGACTATAATCGTCATCACTTTGTGCGCGATGAGGAGTTTAAACAGACTTGGGATAGAATTGATGGCGAAAAGCGCAAAGCCTTCATTGATTTCTTAGAAAGAAGTTGTACTTCTGAATTTTCCGGGTTTTTGCTATTTAAAGAGTTATCGCGTAAACTCAAAAACCGCAATCCCATGTTAGCCGATGCTTTTGCCTGTATGGCGCGGGATGAAGCACGTCATGCTGGATTTTTAAATAAAGCTATGGGGGACTTCTATCTTTCTTTAGATTTAGGCTATTTAACCAAAAGCCGTACATATACATTCTTTCCCCCAGAATGGATTATTTACACGGTTTATTTATCAGAGAAAATTGGTTATTGGCGCTACATTATTATGTTTCGCCACTTACAATCCCATCCAGAAGATCAATTTTATCCTCTGTTTAAGTATTTTGATAGTTGGTGTCAGGATGAGAACAGACACGGAGACTTCTTCAAAGCGCTGTTGAGATCCCAGCCGGCTCTTTTCAATAATTGGAAAGCCCGTTTATGGGTGCGTTTTTTCTTGCTAATGGTATTCGTAACCCATACTTTGACAGTATTTGAACGAGACACATTTTATGAATCTCTTGGTATAGATGCTCGCGAATACAACAAGAAAGTGATTGACAAAACCAATGAAACAGCCGCACGAGCATTTCCAGCAATTCTGAATACCGCGCATCCAGAATTTTACCAGAGATTAGAAGAGTGTTCCCATCGCAATTTACAGTTGTTGGAGATTGCTAATAGCGATCGCCCTAAATTGATCAAATTCTTCCAGAAAATACCTCCTATGCTTTCCATTATGGGACATATGGTACGGCTTTTCATGATGAAGCCGATTGATGCTGAAGCAACAAGAGAATTAGTGTATTAAAACAGTATCATGACAGTACCATGATGTTATTAAGCCGATTGAAGGAATAGGAGTTTGCGTAAATCCAACAATTGTAGAGACGCTCATAGTATCGCGTCTGATACATTGCGTCTCTACATTATTTAAGAATTCAACCGACTAAATTTAACTTTCAAACCATCTTTAGGATGAGATGTTGGTGTTGAAACTATGCTTAAATTTTGATCGGGTAGAAGTTCCCAATCATACTCGCGAGCTAAAAGCGCTGCGAAAAGCTTCATTTCTAATTTAGCGAATTCCTTTCCTATACATTCCCGCACACCACCACCGAATGTTACATGAGTAAAGGGTTTCGATTTATCTTCAGCCCGAGATGGTGAAAAACGTTCTGGATCAAATTCTGAAGGCTCAGTATATATACTGCTATCTTGATGAGTTTCAGGTATTTGATATAGTATAGACCAACCTTGAGGAATAAAATAACCGTTAAATTCACAAGGTTTGATTACTTCTCGAAAGCCGCCACCAACTGGAGGAATTAAGCGCAAAACTTCTTTGATAACTCGATCTAAATAAGTCATTTGCTTGAGATTTTCTAAAGTTAAAGGTTGTGAAAATCCCAGTTGCTGTTGTTCCTTACCTACTGCTGCGAGAACTTCAGGATGCTGTGCTAGTAGGAGACACATGGAGGCGATAGCAGATGTTAAAGTTTCATGCCCGGCGAATAGTAAAGTTAATATTTGGTCTTTAATTTCTTCTACACCGAGTTTATTTCCCTCATCATCTTCAGCTTGTAATAACATTCCCAAAGCATCTTTATTAGAAGGGGGTTGTTGTTGACGCTGTAGTACAATTTCTTCAATCTGCTTCAGTAATAATTTACGACTGCGTAATGCTTTACCAAAATTAGTCCAAGGTAAATTTAGGGGAATGGTAAATAAACCTCTCACTAAATCTTCAAAAAGTTCAACAAAATTACTATCGCTAGCAGCATCCGTTCCTACAAGCAATTTACAGGCTACATCAAAGGTATATTTTCTAATTTCTGGATACCAAGTAAAAGTATCCATTTTTTCCCATTTATCGCAATAATTTTGAAGAATTTCTTCCATTGTGGAAGTATATTCCTTTAAAGCTCTTGGCTGAAAAGCTTGTGATAGAATCTTACGTCGCTTTTGATGCGTACTACCCATTTGTATCGATAAAGAGCCAGGACCTAGTAGAATCTTAGTGCTACGAGGCCATTGTCCAGAAAAATATTTATTATCGTTTGTAAACAGAAAACGGTTAGCTTCCGAACCAATCATAACTACTGTGGGATTTCCAAAAATACGGGTTTTGAAAATAGAACCGTATTTTTTGTATCGTTTGTCTGTAAAATCAGAATCCCGTATAAAGCCGATTGTTTCGCCAATGATTGGTAAACCGAAGTTTCCCGGAGGTAAAGGTA
>JBHJJJ010000307.1:0-13430 GCA_050042755.1 Rivularia sp. (in: cyanobacteria) | reverse complement strand
TGCATTTCGTACGAGGTTGTGCACTTTATTGTGATAATTTGCTTTTTTTATATGCTGTCTGTTTGTGGTGGGTTGTTGGTTTGGTGTTTTTGTTGGTTGGGGGGGAGTCTTCTTTTAATCCTGTTAATCCGTGTTCCTTTTGAATTATCTCTTGGTATTCTTGTTGTATGAGTTGGAAGAAGTTTTTGGTATATTCTACTTGACTTTGTAAATACTGTTCGTGAATGCGCAGGGTGTCACCTTGGTGGCTATGAAACTGAATCATACCGCGCTCTAAGCTTTCTATAACTTTTGGCTTGAGCGTGTCACCAGACGATTCAGTTTTAGTAAACAAGGAATTTTGTTGTTGCATCAGTTGGAAAAATGTTCTGACATATTCCACTTGATGATTAAGATATTTAGCGTGAACTTGTAAATTTTCGGTTTGATTTTGTCCGAATTGAGTTAAGACATATTCCAAGCTTTCTAAAACTTGTTCGTAATTTAGAAATTCGTTTGGTAAGGTATGCATATTTGATTTAGGAATTGACTGCGGTGCGGAAGCGGCACAGGTGGCTATTGCTGCTTTGCGATTATGTCCGTTTCCGTTATTAGTATTCTTTGGAGTTGGCTTATTGTATGGTTTTTCTTCTAACTTATAGTTGGTTGAAGAAGAAGTTTTATTTTCTTCCTTTGCTACCGAGGCGAATGCTGCTTGAGACTCCGAACTGTATTGATTCCTACCGTTACCGTTGTGGTTGGTATCTTTTGAAGCACTGGAAGGGGTTTCTGATAAAGTTGCTTTATTTGATGATGGTGCAACTTCTACAGGTTTCCTCGCTGAAATCTCCACTTGATGCTGTTCGCTCAGAGCGCTTTGCCATCGCTCTTTAGTTTTCTCTGATACATAGTTGCTACCATTTAATTTTATATTCAGTCCTTTCTTAGTTTCGGTTGGTTTAACTACTTCTGTAATTTGATAGGGATCTAGATTTTTCAAACATATCCCAGCAACTCGTAACTGGATCGCGGCTTCTCTTAAACAGTAGTCACTATCCTTTCTGGGACTAGGGTTTAAAGCAATTGCCATATGGGGGCGTGAGCCTAATATATCTTTGACTAGGTTGCTGAGAATTTGTCTGGGACCAAATTCAACAAAGCAGTAACCACCCTCTGCATAGATATTTTCTATTTCCTGTTTAAATAATACTGAGTTGGATAATTGTGATTCCAAGGTTTTTTGCAGTTCCCCTGGATCTTGTGAATACTGTTTTGCCGTTACGTTAGTGTAAACCGGTATTTTGGGGGATTTGAATTTTACACTCTTAGTTGCGATCGCAAAAGATTTTTGAGCAAAGGCTATCAACGGAGTGTGGAAAGCTGCGGCAACGGGTAGCACTACAGCGGCACATCCAGAGTCGTGTAGAATCTTTTGTTGTTTACGAATTTCTGGTGTGGGGCCAGCTAATACCACCTGATTCGGTGAATTCAAGTTGGCAATCTTAACTTGAGGATACTGTTTGAGAACTGCGACTACTTTATTTAAGTCTTCTTTTACCGCCAACATTGCGCCGGTATCGTAGTTTGGATCTTCTGGTGCAGCCATTGCTTGCCCTCTTGCTTTGACTAGAGCGCAATAATCTGCGTCACTCAAAGCTTCACCAGCCCATAATGCTGTTAGTTCTCCAAAACTATGTCCAGCAACAAAATCAGGCTTAAATCCGGCTTGTTGCAGTATTTTATAAAATCCCGCACTCAACATTCCAATGCCTGACTGGGCGTATTCCGTGCGTTGTAATGCGGCGATTTGAGCGTTGTATTCGCTTTCTTCAAACACTGGATGGGGAAAGACAATTTCTGAAAGTGGCTGCAAATTGTCTTTAAGTAACAAGCTATCCATGTAACCGTAAAGTTGGCGCAATTGGGGGAAGTTCATTACTACTTCCTTACCCATGTTTAAATATTGCGAACCTTGCCCGGAGAACAATGCAACTACTTTTCCGGACAAATCCATACCTTCTGCACGGTAATGAATTCCGGTGGGATGTTCCCAAGATGCTGCTTTTTGCTTGTTTTTCAGCAAGTCGATGGATACTTGTAGTCGTCTACTTGCCTCTGATGGACTATGTACAACAAACCCGATTCTAGCTGCAGATTGGGGTATTTCTTTAAATTTACATGCTTCTACCAACTCAGAATAATAGGCATCTCCGGTAGCAGATTGCAACTTTGCTAAAGTCTCTTGACAGGTTTTCAATAACTGGGCAGGATTTTCAGCAAACAGCAGTACTTGGGCGGGTGCTGAGTGCAAGCGGTATGCACTATTGTGATCGCTGTTATACTCTTCCAACACCACGTGATAGTTGGTACCGCCAAAGCCAAAAGAACTGACACCTGCACGTCTGGGGGCAACACTAGTAGATGAAATCCAAGGGCGAGTTTCCCCATTTAAATAAAAGGGAGAATTCTTGATATTCAGTTTTGGATTAGGCTGGGTAACGTTGATAGTAGGAGGTAATACCTTATGATGCAGCGCCAAGGCTGTTTTAATCAAGCTAGCAGCACCAGCGGCGGCTTTGGTGTGTCCAATTTGCGATTTAACGCTACCCAATGCAATATGCTGTCTCTTAGAATTGTCTTCGCTATAATATTCTCGCAAAGATGCAAACTCGGTGGGATCTCCTGCCATTGTCCCAGTACCATGAGCTTCGATTAAATCTACAGTCAAAGGATCGAATCCGGCATCTTCATAAGCACGTCGCAAAGCTGTTAGTTGTCCTTCTTTACGAGGTGCGTAAATACTCTTATATCTGCCGTCGCTAGAAGTACCAATGCCCCGGATAACTGCATAGATTTTATCGTTATCTCGTTCTGCATCTGATAAACGCTTGATAACTAGCATTCCCAAACCTTCACCCAACATCATCCCGTCGGATTTAGCATCAAAAGGTTTAACTTTATCCCCAGGAGAAACCGCAGGTGTTTTGCTGAAACTGATATATGCTGTAATCGAATTATCTGTATCCACGCCCCCGGTAAGCATCATATCGCTGCGATGCTCTACCAACTCGGCGATCGCCATTTTCAAAGCAGCCAAGGAACTAGCACAAGCTGCATCCACCGTACAGTTAAGCCCGCCAAAGTTCAACCGGTTGGCGATACGCCCAGAAATTACATTGGACAACATTCCGGGGAAGGCATTTTCATCCCACTTAACGTAGGCACTTTGAATTTTCTCAATAATTTTTTCTGTATCTTCGTCAGATAAACCACTGCTCTTTAAAGCTTTTTTCCATATAGGATATTGCAATCTGGCGCTCAAAGGTACGCCCAACTTCAAAGCTGCCGAACCCAAGACAACTCCGATATTCTCGCGGTTAAATTCGCGCTTTTCATCGTATCCGGCATCTTCCATTGCTTCTTTGGCAACTACTAAACTCAATAGTTGCGAAACATCTGTAACTTCTAAAATGTTTGGAGGTATACCAAACTCCATGGGGTTAAAATCAACAATCGGAATAAATCCACCTTTTTTGCAATAGGTTTTATCCGCAGGGGTTCTAGGGTTAGCGTCGTAATAATCTTCTAAACTCCAATGTGTTTCGGGAATATCGGTTATACAGTCTATTTTATTAACAATATTCTGCCAATATTCCTGTAAATTCCTGGCTTCGGGTAAAATTGATGCCATACCAATGATGGCTATAGGAGTATGTTGCAATTGTCTGTTAACTTTGTTAGTTGACATAGATTCTTTTGAGGGCATTTTTTGTTTGACCTTAATAAATCTCTTCACAGCCTTTTCGCAATTGTTGATTTGTTCTTCCAATTGCGCCAATGCCTTATCGATTGATTGAGCCGACATAGCACATAAAATAACTTTAGTATCGTTGCTTCCAAAAGCTAGAATAAAACTTGTAGCGACTATAAAACCCAGCTATACCAACTTTCGAGCTTGGAGAATAGCTGCCCAATTGATAAATAAATCGGATAAGTAAATTATAAATACTTTTTACTAAAAAAAAATGTTAGGAGAAATGCAACCCCGATTAATTTATTATTTTAGAATTTTTAGATAATTTCCTCTACTTATACTTTCCAAGATTTTGCCCTAAGAGTGCGTCTATCTTACGGTAGAATAAAATATGCTAAATTAAACTTGTTTCGTGACATTGAGGTAGGAGATCGACAACATTATTGAAGCTGGAAAAATAATCTTCCAATGCTTTCGCTGCAACACCCGTGAATTCCATCCATTCTTCTTTACGATTATTTGAATTCACTATTTCCCATTCAAATAAAGAAGATTTGGGAGTAGCTACTAAAACAGAAACGCTCTTTTTATCGGAGCCGGTTTGATTATTAAACCTTACTGCGGCGATGTAGTTGGTATTAATGACAACGTTCTGTATTTTAATAAATGTCATAGCTAGTTAAAACGCCTTGGAAGATAATTTTATGAACACTCAACAATAATGTTTGACAAGTTAGTTACAAAACCACACCATTTAAAATAGCGAAAACTATTTGATAAATCCTTGACGGGTGCCCTTGATTCCAACACATCAATTTAATTACGAATTTATCAAATTAGTTGATAAATAATTTTAAGTATCATTTATCTGAGCAATTAGACCTTTTTTAGTTAACCCGAGATAAAACCTTAAAATTTACGCTACAGCTTTCTTTATGTTCGAGGAGGGTTTCCAAAGGAAATAAAGTGCCGTTTTTCTACACGCTTTTAAATGTTTTATGTTAGCCGCACCTTGCGAGTGTTCGCGAAGTATGTCCTTAGGGCAATTGAAATAGCCTGACGGGCAACCCTTGACCATTATTTTTGTGGAATTTGTAACCCATTTTTTTTAGGAAATTATAACTCTATAGGATGAACTAATCATTAAATATCTAATTACCTAAGATAACTAGAATTAATACCAACAGTAGCACAGCTTAAAGAAAGCGGATTATGCGGTTTGGACGAATTCGGAAATAATTCTGGATTTTACCAAATTTTTATTAGATCAAAAATATCGATTAATAGTATCATCAATAACTTCATATATCTAAGGGTAATTTGACCGATTAGCTCGATAAATATAGGTTCTTCTTTATTATGAAGCAGTTGTAAGTTTGTTGTAAAGGAATATCGCTACTTGACATATACAGTTGAATATTTATCCTGCCGAAAGGGTTTTTCTTCAAGGGAACATGATAATCAGTCAAGCATAAGCCATAATCAATAGTTTAAAATCAAGTTGATATATCAATATTAAACATATTATTTTACATATAAATGGATGGTTACTATTACCTTTTTTAAGTTTTGCTAATTGTTTAAATAAGTAAATCGGCAATTAGTATACCCCGATAGTCAAGGTGGTAGATTATAGAAACTCCGCAGAATAATTTACAGTTCATTTTGAGCAATTTGATTCAAACAAAATGTGACTATAAATAACATAAATAAGTTCTGAATATAAAAGGTTAATGCACCACTATCGATAATTTTCAAAAATATAAAAAACTAGAACGCGCGATTTTTTCGGGTTGTTTTTCAGTCCATCTTCCCCAACGGGATATTCCGCTACGAATTGAATCTAGATTTTGCTCCCCGATAAAACAAACCCGCCGCATTTTTTCGCAAGCGATTAAAATTTCGCCGTTACCCATAAACGGCGCGATCACGTAATTGTTTTGAATCGTAAACATATTTATTAGATACTGTATTATTCCTTCAACATTGTCTAAATTGACTGGTATCTGTGGTTTGGATATTAGTTGTCGCGAAAAAATCCCAACATATATTTTGCCTAATAGTAACTCGTACTGAAAATTCATACGGGTGGTGCTGCAAAATGGATAAATGTTGTCTGATGAACGCAACACAGCCACAACAGAAGCTTCATCTACTAAATAATCGTGATTCCATACATCCGAAACATTGCCGTTCACCTTCGGTGGAGTGTAGCTAATCGCCAAAGCCGCGTTTGATGGTAACAGTTTTATAAATTCTTTGCTGGCAGTTTCGCCATAATAGACAAGATGACGATTGCCTAAAGTCCATTTATCACCAATTTTTGCTAGTGAGTCTCGATTAAAAAGTAACGAGTTGAGAATTTTTGGCTGTTCCACTTGAGATTTTTCCTTCTTGGTTTCTGATTTAGCCTGAAGCTGTGCCATTGCGCTATGAAAAGCTTGTAGCTGCAATTCTTCTTGTTTGGCGCGTAATTTGGCAGCGAGTTTGGCTTGGTGTTCGGCTGATTCATAATTGCCTCTACTAATGGCTAACTCATAAGCCTGTAGTGCTTTTTCTGCTCGAATTCGTTCTTTTCTGCCAGCTCTAGCAATATTTAGTAGCTTAGTTTTTTGATCGGCGATGGGCGTTTTCTGAATGATTTTTTGAATTTTGGGGGCGATATCTCTAGCTATTTGCTTGTCATGTTGCCAGCTGCGTTCGCTATAACCGGCTTGTTTTGCTAGCTGTTGGGTAGTTTTGGGAGGTGGTGAAATTATTTCACCACCATTTTCATTTAATTTCAGGGTATATTGGTTGTCTCCTGCTTTTGCCCTCATTCCCAATTTAATGAGAATTTTTTCTCGTTCTAATACTAGCTTTCCTCTTTCAAGGGGTTCTAATTCGTTACGAATCAAATTTTCATCGATTTCAGCTAATCTAGCCCTCTCCTGGGAATCATAGCTAACTATATTGCATTCAATTTCTTCAAAACCCAGCAACTTGCAGGCTGTTAAGCGATGTAATCCAGCAATCAAGTTAAAATTTTCGTCTACTGTTATCGGATTAAGCAATCCATTCAATTGAATAGATTTTTGTAACTGCTCCACTTTTTCGTCATTAATAGGACGACGATTGTTACCGTACTTAATTTTTTCTATCGATACTTGAGATATTCCAGACATAATTACTGTTTATTGTCGTCAGTAAAATTTCTAACAGAACGGTATACCGATGGATATTTGATTAATATTTGTATGCCTTGAAAATGCCATCAAGAAATTGTATCCCATAAAAGTGTTAATAACTTGATATCAACTTAATTTAGACATGAAATATGACTAATAACCTAAATATGATAAATTTCTGCCTCCTATATTGCCTTAAATCAATCAACTTGATAGCAAAAATATCATAGCTAAAAACAATCTTTATAAATGAAAGTAATCGAGTTCAATATTCCTATGTTTCGAGTAATGGGACGTTTACTGACAGTTATTTGCTCCCAAGGATGGTAAAGCTGAGATAATGAAGTCTCTGTCTGTATTTATTGCTACAAAAATGGTGTAATGAATTATCTTTTCCATCGTTATAAATATGGCTAAAGCTAAGATATATAAGAGGAAATCGGCTTATATAGATACTTGATACAGTATTATCCGTCTTCATATTCATATTTATAGAACTCGGAGTCAGAATTACTCCTAAAAGTAGGTTGACAATATAAAACTTGTTTGCCATACTTAAAGACAAGTTTTTTTGGGCTGTCTTTCCCGGCGCTTCATTATTATTGAACTGTAATTAAAATTTTGTTTTTGTGAAGAGCGTTACTGCTATTTCCATGAACTTTACCTTATTAATAATATAGAATAAAAATTAGGAAATATTTCGCCGGTAAATCATTAATTTTTAATTTTGATATTGGTAATAGGTCAAATATTACATATTAAAGATTTGCATGTTAAATATCAATCCTTTAGGTCCTAACTATAATGTTCCATACCAATTTTTAATTATTAATGTATCCAGTAATATACGATGGCAACTTAAATCTAGAAAAATTTCAGCACGTTACTATCTGCTGTCTTTGCGTAAAATCTGTCTCTATATTTAAAAATGGTGTTCAAGATAGTAAATTAGTAAATTGAGTAATTCCGGACAGTTCCTTTTCTAAATGTAGAAATTGTCTCGCGCCCTTAGATAAAGTCCTAGGAAAGAATATTCAAGGGTTACAATTTCTCACGATGTGAATGTGCCGCTTTAAAATAAGTTAGCTCGCGGTGTATCCGGCATCAAGGAATAACAGCTGCCTACCCCTAAATTGAACCTCCATCTCGGGGTGCGAGCTTCAAAAAAATTCCGGACAAAACTTAACCTATGGTTGGTGGTGTTGCTCCCTAGAGCAACAAGGAGGGCGGGAAAATTTATTAAAGTGCCTGCGGATAGCAGAAGACAAACCTTGGCTCTTCACAATTGGAATCAAAATATGTCAGCAGATAAGGAAAGGGAGTTTATTGAAAAAGCACCCCCTCGGTGGCCATTTATTTTAGCGACTTCCATTGCTTTAGCTACAGCACTCATTACCTTCTACACTTATTTGCGATTGCGCTCTAATATTCCTTCGCAATCGCCTATTCCTGCTAATACAACTCCTGCAAGAGTTGCAATTACGGCTTTAGGACGTATTGAACCCGAAGGTGAGGTGATTCAATTATCAGCTCCTAGTTCGGTTAGCGGTTTGCGAGTAGAAAAATTACTAGTAAGCCAAAGAAGCAAGGTAAAAGCTGGACAAGTAGTAGCACTGCTTGAAGGTTACATTGGTGCTACAGTCAACGTACAACAAGCTTTAGATAAAGTCAGAGTGGCTCAAGCGAAGTTAGCCCAAGTAAAAGCTGGAGCAAAAACAGGAGACATCAATGCTCAAAAAGCAACAATTGCCTCTTTAGAATCCCAACTACAAGGAGAAATTGCTACAGGTAATGCTACTATTGCACGGTTAGAGGCAGAGTTGGATAATGCTCAAACCGAATATAATCGCTATCGAAAGTTGTATCAACAGGGTGCAGTTTCAGCTTCGATCGCAGATAATAAACGTTTACAGGTAAGTACTTTTCAGCAACAATTGAACCAACAGGTAGCAGCTCTCAAGCGTAGTGTTAATATCCTACAAGACCAAATCCGGGAAGCTAGAGCCAGGTTAGATAGTATTAAAGAAATTCGTCCTGAGGACGTTCAATTAGCACAAGCTGAAGTTAAAAGTTCAATGTCTGCTGTAGATAAAGCAAAAGCAGAAAAAGAATTGACTATCCTGAAATCTCCCATTACAGGAACTGTATTAAAAATTAACACCAAACCTGGAGAAGTGGTTTCCTCCCAAGGAATCATGGAGATAGGTAAAACAAATCAAATGTATGTAGTGGCAGAAGTTTATCAGACAGATATTCAGAAAGTGCGTTTAGGTCAAAAAGCTTTCATTTCCAGTACAGCATTTCCTCGGAAATTAAAAGGAACCGTAAGCGAAATTGGGTTACAAGTAGATAGACAAAGAATTCTCAATATTAATCCAGGAGCGGATACCGATAGAAGAATTGTTGAAGTCAAAATTCGTGTTGATGAACTAGAAGATAACAAACTAGTCATGAGTTTAACAAACTTACAGGTAGATGTCGCCATTCAAATTTAAGTAAGAATGAAAGTAGAAGGATGAATTGGAAATGGATATTTGGTATACGCCCGTGCCTTATGAGTTTAGAACAGATCCCTGGAGGGTTAATGCATGAATAAACGAAACTAAAGTACCTAAGCCTTTGACGAGAGGCCGCTCCCCACAGCGTCGGTTGATAATTGATATACACATATCTCTGCCCCAGGGAGACAAGAAAAAATGAAATAAATCACGATCTTTCATAAAACTATAGCTGTATAAACTACCTCCATATTTCATCCTTCATACTTTATTATTCATGCTTCATTCTTAATTTTTTATCGTTCATAATCATGGCTTCAAAAATCCCTCTAGCATGGTTACAGTTAATCCGAAATAAGCTTCGTTCTTTAGTCGCTGTGGCTGGTATTGCTTTTATTGTGATACTGATGTTTATGCAACTTGGATTTCAAGATGCTCTTTATAACAGTGCAACTCAAGTACATCGAAGTCTCGAAGGAGATTTGTTTTTAGTTAGTTCTCAATATAAAGCTTTGACTGCTACCCAAAGCTTTTCGAGAACTCGTCTATATCAAGCTTTAGGATTCAAAAATGTAGAGTCAGTTACTCCAATTTATTTAGGATTTGCTAAATTGAAAAATCCTGATACAGGAGAAAAATATTCTATATATGTCATGGGCTTTGAACCGGGGAAACCGGTAAGTAATTTACCAGGAATCGAGGAAAATATAGATAAACTCAAATTATCTGATGTAGTATTATTTGATGAAAATTCGCGACCAGAATTTGGGGATGTTGCTCAGACATTTAAGCAGGGAAATACGGAAGCAACAATAGAAATATTTCCCTTCGATTCATTAACAGGATATAGAGTTAGAGTCGGTGGATTATTTAGTTTAGGTCCTTCTTTTGGAGTGGATGGGAACTTAATTGTTAGCGACACAACTTTTCTACGGATATTTCCTAATAGCAGACCAACGGATAAAATAGATATAGGAACAATCGTCCTTAATCCGAGAGCAAATCCTCAACAAGTTTTGCAAAAATTACGAGCTAAATTACCAAATGATGTCCTAATATTTACCCAAGAAGAATTTATTAAATTTGAAAAAGAATATTGGGCTAACAGAACACCAATCGGTTTTATTTTAAATTTGATGCTAACAATGGGTTCTGTTGTTGGTGTAGTTATCGTTTATCAAATCCTATTTAGCAATATTACCAGTCAATTAGTAGCATACGCAACTTTAAAAGCTATAGGTTATGCCAATAATTATTTATTAACAGTAGTTTTTAAACAAGCTTTTATTTTAGCAGTGCTGGGTTATATTCCAGGTTGGATTATCTCTAAGTATTTATACGAGTTTGCTAGCGGAGCGACAAAACTACCCATAAATATGAGCTTAAATAATGCATTACTAGTTTTAATTGCAACAGCTTTAATGTGTATAACTTCCGGTGCATTAACTATCAATCAACTCCGCTCGGCAGACCCAGCAGATATTTTTTAAAGTTAGTTGTTAATGCTCTTAAGGCTTTGCTCCCCTATCTTGCTCGCGATGAACATAACTAAAAGCCTCTGAGTGCGAACATCTTACTCGCTAAAAAATTTCACATGCAGACTTTTAACATATAAACCTGTTATAACCTGTGACATGCAGAAATTACTTGATAGTACAAAGCAAGCGTATAGGGAAAAAATATGAATTTTACAGACAAAACCTTACTAATCACCGGAATTGGTGGATTTATTGGTTTACGTGCAGCCGAAATTGCTATAGCCAAAGGTTTAAAAGTACGTGGATTAGAAAAAGATGCTGATATAGCTCAAAAAGCTAGAAAGTTGGGTGCTGAAGTTATTATTGGTAGTGTAACTGATTCGTCTATTGCTCAAAAAGCTTGTCAGGAAACAGACATAGTTTTACATACTGAAGAAGTTGCGAAAGAAGGAGGTTCAAGTAAAGAATTTCATCAGGTAAATGTTGATGGAAGCATAAATATTGCAAAAGCTGCGCGTAATGCTGGTGTCAAAACTTTCGTTCATCTTTCTAACGCTTTAGTTTACGGTTTTGATTATCCGAATAATGTTACTGAAACCGAACAACTTAAAAAAGAAAAGAATCCCTATTGTCAAACAAAAATAGAAGCCGAAAAAGTTATTTTACAACTGAATAGTCCGCCAGATTTTGGCGTTATTATTATTCGTGCTGGAGATGTTTACGGACCTGGTTCTATACCTTGGGTAGTGCGACCTATATCCTTGATGCAGCAAAAGTTATTTGCTTATGCGAATGAAGGAAAAGTTGTTAATCATGTATATATAGATAATTTAATTGATGCAATTTTTCTTGCTATAGAAAAAGAGCAAAAAGGTGAAATATTTAATATCACCGATGGTCAAGAAACTTCTCCACAAGAGTATTTTACTCGTTTGGCAGAAATCGCAGGTTATCCTGCACCTTCATCTTTAGGAAAAGATGAAATAAAAGTGTTTTTGAAATTGCGTTGTCAGGGTCAAAAACTTTTTCGCAAAGAACCAGATATTCTTCCAGAAGCTATAGATTTTATGAGCCGCCCTTATGCTTTTTCCATTGATAAAGCACGTAAAATATTAAATTACCAACCAGTTATTTCTTTGGATGAAGGAATGAGTCGTATTCAGGAATGGTTAAAACATCGGGATAAATAATTAAGGAATTACGCAACTGGTACATTTTTCTTGTAGGGTGCTTGTACACTGACTGATTTTTAAGGTAATAAGACGGTGAGTGTACGGCACCAACCAGGATCTTGTGACACGCAGCCTTAGTCTTGTAAATATAAATCCTCACCCCCATCCCCGATGCTTTGGAGAGAGGTACCCGTTAGCAAAGCGTGTCCGTTAGGACATAGGGCGGAGTGAGGTTTTATCTGAATTAACAATTAATAAATAACAGAAAAAAATCAAATGAAAACATCTCAATTTTGTTCCTTGTTATTTTCTGCTTTCGCTAGTATTGGATTAGTTTTAAAAGCAAATGCTCTGGAAGATTCACCAACACTGACTGTTGCAATTAAAGGTATTAAAAATGAAACAGGTCAGATTTGTCTAGCAATCTATGACAAGGAACCCGGATTTCCTTTGGGTAATAGCCCTGAAGTTAAAAGTAAATGCATAACAATAACAGGAAATTCACTTAAACAGGAATTTACAGATTTAAAAGAAGGAACTTATGCTGTTGCTGTAATTGACGATCAAAATGGCAATACTAAACTGGATAAAGATTTTCTCGGTATTCCTGAAGAAGGTTTTGGAATTTCAAATAATCCGATCGTATCAATTACAACTGGAACTCCCAATTTTGAAGATGCAAGTTTTTCACTTACAGAAGATCGAACTATCGAGATTGACATGAAATATTCTCTCGATCCTTAAACTAACCCGCTCATTATGGACAAACAAGCTTTAGGTATGGCGATTTTTATGGGACTATATGTTCCATTATTCACGGGGATTTCTGTAACAATACACCGTTGGATGCAAGAAACATCACAGCAAAGTAGCAAAATTATTATCATCTATCCTCAAGGGCTCCCACGAGAATTTTTTTCTTCTAAAAAAATTCTCATGGGTACCCGTCAATTTGAAAATCAATCTTATGAAAAGGCAAATGCAAATTCAATTATTCAATAGGATAAATCCTCTAGTTTTACTCTGAATAAAATGTTTTAGAGGGGCTATTACTCTTATTTTATAAGTTTAGTTTTTACCTATAACTTATACGAGAGATAAAAACTTATTGGATAATTTTGATTGAAATAATATAGCGATTGTTGAATCAAAATTAAGTCTACAAAAAAGATCGCCACAATATCACCGCTAATTTTAGGATTTTAACGATACAAGTATATTCAATTATGTTCAAGCAACCTCTTCGTCTTGCAATTGCTACAGGATTGTATGCTCCATTTTTGACAGGAGTTTCTGTTGCAGTACACCAACGGGTACGCTGGTTTTTGCAGCAAGGACATCAAGTTTTTCTGATTCATCCTCAAATCAACGATCGCTATCCT
>JBHJJJ010000306.1:0-58274 GCA_050042755.1 Rivularia sp. (in: cyanobacteria) | reverse complement strand
AAAGTTTTTGCAACAATTCCTGAGTCAATTGAGCAAACGCTTTTGAACCTCCCGATTGAGGATTGTTTAAAACTACGGGCATAAAACTATCCACAGCTTTAGCAACATTTACATCAACGGGTATTTGCGCTTGACAGATTTTGTCAGCACCATAATCTTGATAAACGCGATTAATTACCTGTTTGTAATATCTTCCAGTTAACATATTACTGTTGGACATTGTGAAGACAATTCCCAACATTTTAATATTTATATTTACTTCGTGTTCGTGACTTTCTTTTAACTGAGCAATGCGTCTTTCTAATAACTGAATACCCACTACAGATAAAGGTTCTGGCTTCGCAGGAAGAACGTAATAATCACTCGTAGCTAAAGCACTGCGAGTTAAAAGATTGTAACCGGGTGCGCAATCGAGAAGAATAAAATCATAATCAGCGCGTATTGGTTCTAATATTTTACCCAGTAAAACTCTTTCAAAACGATTCCAAATAGCTTCAAAGTCATTTTCACCAAGACTTACTGCTTGTTGGTGCAGCATTTGTGAGACAACAAATTCATCATAAAGATCGATATCTCCCGGTAATAAATCAAGTCCAGAAAGATTACTAACACTAGGTTGAATAATCTCTTGAATTGTCAATTTTTCCCTTGCCGATGATTTGACAATATCATCGATCAAATATCTTAAAGTCCGTCTTTTTTTCCGCAGTTTGGCAAACTCTATTGGCGACATCAAGCTAAGGGTAGCGCTGATTTGGGTATCCAAATCCAGCACAAGCACCCGCTTCCCATGATTTTTAGCCAAACAAGTCGCCAAATTGACGGTGAGAGTGGTTTTACCAAGCCCGCCCTTCATATTTGCAGTCGAAATTACATATCCCATTTATTAACTCCTCTGTTAACGCATTCCCAGTTAGTTAACGTGAATATCTCTATAAGAGTGAAAACTATAGCATTTTAGATTTTTCAATATTGCAAAAATTGGCTTTGACGGGAACTCATTAGAAATTTTTTACAAGAAAAAATTTCTAATGGAAGCCTTGAGGATTTTTTCTCATTAAGGCAGTCAGATTATACCAGTGAGTTGATTATTGATAAACCCACTCTTTGTTAATAAATTTTAATCATTCAGAACTAATGCCAAAGTTTTGATTTATCTGTGACAAGCAATAAAAGTATTGTATTTTTTAACCACAATTTGAAAAAAACATGGTTTTATACTGAGACGGCAATATATGAGTTAACTTAAGTAGGTTGGCATTGAAAATAGTAATTGGGATAAGGCAATAGGCAAAAGGCAAAAGGCAATAGGAATAAGGGTTTGAGGGTAATTTACATTCTGTAATGTAGCTTGGTTTATTTGTGCCGACTTACTTAATTTAAGCTGGCGATGGAAAAAAACGGAGTAATCTATCCCCCTCAGAAAGTACTACAGCTGCATTCACAGTGCTTTGTGCCCTATGGTGGAGTTTTGAAACAATGGCGAAGAAAATCAATCCACCCTTTAAAATAAATAAACAGCTTCAAACTCTTTTATCTTCCTATTTATGAATTTAATTCTATGCCACACAACAGCAGATTTTGATGCGCTGGGAGCGGCGGTGGGAATGACGCTGTTGCTTGAAGGCAGCAAGATTGTTTTACCTGGTGGTTGTCATCCTGCGGTTAAGGATTTTTTAGCGCTGCATCGGGATGAGTATCCGCTGATTGAAAGACGTGCGGTAATTACTGAAGATATTCGTTGTTTGGCTGTAGTTGATACTCAACAGCGCGATCGTTTGGGAAAGGCTGCTGAATGGTTCGAGCTACCGCATTTAGATAGAGTTATTGTTTACGATCATCATTTAGAACAAACACTGGATATTCCAGCTACAGAGTGTCATATTTATCCAGTGGGTGCGGCTACTACTTTGGTGGTGCAGGAGTTGCAAAAACGCCACATTTCTTTAACTCCTACGGAAGCTACTGTGATGGCTTTGGGTATCCATCTTGACACTGGTTCTCTCACTTACGACCAAACTACACCGGAAGATGCTTTAGCTTTAGCTTGGTTGATACAGCAGGGTGCTAGTTTGTCGGTGATTGCTGAGTATGCAGAGCCGGGTTTATCAACCCATTTACAGGAGTTGTTGAAGGTTGCTTTAGAGGATATTGAGCAAGAGTTAGTACGGGGTTACAAAGTTGCTTGGGTAATTCTCAAAACTGAAGATTTTGTTCGTGGTTTATCGAGTTTAGCGTCGGAATTAATTGATTTGATGGATATTGACGCTTTGTTACTCGCTCACGAATTTAATAAAAAAGGTGGCAATCGTTTATCGATAATTGGACGTACGCAAATTCCGGAGACTAATCTTAACCATATTTTCCTACCTTTCGGTGGTGGCGGTCATGCAAAAGCTGCATCTGTAAGTTTGAAGAATGTAAATTCCCCGGAAGTTTTAAAGGAAATAGTTGAGGAATTGAAAAATTCGATTCCTCACCCGCCGACAGCAAGGGATTTGATGTCTTCTCCAGTGCGAACTATTTTACCCCAAACCACCATTGAAGAAGCACATCGAACTTTGTTGCGTTACGGGCATTCTGGTTTATCGGTGGTTGATGCTTCGGGGAATTTAGTTGGGATAATTTCTCGGCGCGATTTGGATATTGCTTTGCATCACGGTTTTGCTGGTGCGCCTGTGAAAGGCTATATGTCAAAGAATCTCAAGACGATTGCACCGGATACCGAATTATCCGAAATTGAGCGTTTGATGGTGACTTATGATATCGGGCGTTTACCTGTTTTAGAAGATGGAAAGTTGCTGGGAATTGTGACTCGTACTGATGTTTTAAGGGAATTACATCAACAAACCGAAGAAGAGAAGAGAGTTGCACAGTCAAGAGAAAATCCAGAAACTCCGACTTTGGGTGAATTGCGATCGCGACTTGCACCTGCTTTATGGGAGTTTCTCACGAAAGTGTCAAAGGAAGCAAAAAAACGGGGTTGGCATTTATATTTAGTCGGCGGTGCGGTGCGGGATTTATTGTTGGCGAATCCGGATGAGCCTTTATTGATTCCAGATATTGATATGGTGGTTGATGGTTTTCACAATGCAGCGGATGTTGGCGCTGGTGTGGAGTTGGCTTCTGCTATTCAAAAAATTTACCCCGGTGCGCGTTTGGATATTCACGGTGCTTTTCAAACTGCTGCTTTGTTATGGCACAATGATGCAAAATTAGGTTCTTTATGGGTGGATATCGCTACAGCGAGAACGGAATTTTATCGTTATCCAGCGGCGAATCCGGAGGTGGAAGCAAGTTCGATTCGTCAAGATTTATATCGTCGCGATTTTACTATTAATGCTTTGGCGTTGCGGTTAACACCTCCTCAGCCAGGAAAACTATTAGATTTCTTTGGCGGGTTATTAGATTTACAAGCTAAACAAATTCGAGTTTTACACGCTAATAGCTTTATTGAAGATCCCACAAGAATTTACCGCGCCGTGCGTTTTGCTGTGCGTCTGGGTTTTCACTTAGAAAAACAAACCGAAGAATATATTCGTTACGCAATTGAAAGTGGTGTTTACGACCGTACAGTACAAGAAAATTCTAAAACACCTGCTTTACAAACTCGTTTAAAGTCGGAATTAAAGTATATTTTGCAAGCAACGTATTGGAAACCAGCTTTACGAATGTTGGGTGAATTAGAAGCGTTACAGTGCATTCATCCGACTTTGGAATTAGATGAGGATTTATTGCGGCAGTTGCATTTAATGGAACGTTGTTTGCAACGATTTGATTGCGAGCAGCAAAGATTTACTCATTGGCAGATGCGTTTGGAAGCGATAATCGCTCGTTTAGCACCAGAATATCGCGTAAAAGTAGCGAAAAATCTACAATTTCCAGATGACAGTATTAGAAGGTTGGGAAATTTAGCCAAAGTGAAAAATACTGTTGTAGAACATTTAGATAAATGTCAAAAGCCTTCGGAAGTGGTTAAGTTGTTGCGGAAATACGACTTACCAATGTTGATGTTTATAGCATTGCAAAGCCCGCGAATTATTAGACGCAAAATTTGGCACTATTTGACGGTGTTATCGAATGTTAAACCGCTGTTAAATGGTAATGATTTGAAAAAAATGGGGTATAAACCGGGAGCGCAATATAAGGAAATTCTGGATGGCTTATTGGCGGCTTATTTGGATGGGGAAATTGAGGATAAGAGTATGGCAGAGGAGTTTTTGAAGAGGAATTATCCAAAGTAGATAATATATTTCTTTAAACGCAAAGGAGCGCAAAGGTAAGCGCGGAGTAACGCTGAGTTTTTTAGTTAATTTACTTTACTATTACAGACTACAAGTTGAAAATGTTCACCTGAATATATGTTAGGAACTTTTAGCTAGTCTAAATATACATAATAAATCAAGAGACTTTATAAAATTGGATGTTATGTTTCCAAGACAGTTTCAACGTTTTCAACTTGTGAGTCTTGGGTTTTCTCTGCTTCTATTGGTAGCTTGGGTTATTTTTGTCTACCAAGTTTCACCACTTAGAGATCCAAGCTTTGTGCCCAATGCCGCAAATGCTGGTTCGTTAGTGCCTTGGCTTTCTGGTGTCACAGAAGATAATTGGTATTTGGCAGCTAATATTTTGTCATTTTTACTATCTACTAATATCACGCTCATTTTCGCTCAAAAAATACTGAATAACGAAAATAATTGGTTTCTACGTTTCATACTTACAATTGGAGTATGGATAATGCTATTTGGTATTTTTTGGTATTTATTTTTGTATTACTTATTATTTCAAATGCTAGCTGATTAAATTGGGTTAGTTTGTAGATTCGCTTCAAGTGACATTCATTTTTATAGATTTGGGGAGCATCCCAGGTTTTTGAAAAGCCCGCAGGATGTAAGCCTAGGGTTAGGAGGATTATTAGCTCACCTGGATAAGCTTTCTGAATGTAGCCGCACTATTCAAAAGTGCCGGATAAAATGTTTTTTAAAAATTGGGATGCTCTCTAGATTTGTACTTGGGATTTACTGTTTCTAAAGTTATGAAATCAAAGCATTTCAGGGCAATTACTAACCCCAAAAATAGATTCCAAACTAACTAATTTTTTGCTCTTTTTTCGCTTCAACGTAAGCGGCATAAACACCTTGAACGTTATACCAATTTAAGAAAATCCGAGCTAATTCCAAAGCTAATTGCGGTTTACCAGATTTGATTAACCATCGTAATAATGGAGCCGTTGTCCGCTCATTTACCGCACCATTCAGGGAAAGAATACCCCAAAGTAAGCGGTGTAACCAAGTCATTTGAATCATCATTCGTACATTCCATGTAGGATGCTTTTGATAAAACAAAACTCCCATTCTTCCACGTTGAATTTCTTTATCAATTAAATTAGGAATTTGCTCTAAATTAAAAGCTGGATGCCAATGATAACCCACAGCTTGGGGACATTTAATTAACTGTAAACCCAAATTTTTCAACCGCACACCTAATTCTAAATCTTCCCAACCATAAAGTTGAAAACCAGTATCGAAAAGTCCAGCCTTTTCTAACCAATGTTTGGGAATAGCAACATTTCCTGTAGCAAAAAAAGCGGCAGAGTAATCAGTTAATTTATAGGGTTCGGAAGTCGGATTATCAAAATTAGCTGTGTTAATTACCGCACCATAGGTAAAAAATTTATCATTTCCTAACTTTTTCTGTGCCTCAGTCAATGCATCTGCATGAGCTTGGAGAAAAGTTTCTGTAACGACTAAATCGCTATCAATAAAAATAATTGTATCACCCTTTGCTTTTTCTACCCCCAAATTCCGCGCCGCAGCAGGCCCCATATGTTCCTGCTCGAAGGTTCGCACGTGGGGAAATTCATCTTTGTCTGCTTTCAACCACTCCAAAGTACCATCAGTAGAACCATCATCTACCAAAACAATTTCGTAACCCGTTACCACACCAGACGGAGTCAAACTTTGTGTCTCTAAAGCTTTGAGGCACTTTTCTAAAATCGGTTTGCGATTGTAAGTCGGAATAACAACACTAAAAAACACAGTTTCACCCCCCAACACTATTCCCTTCAGAATAGGACAGTTACAACTGTTACGCTGTTCCTTACCTTACTGTGATTACGGAAATTGTCGATCGCTATTTATCTTTAAAGTATTCCTAATATCAAAAGTAAAACAAACCTAAGTATTTTTTTAAATAAAAAAGTCATCTTGTTTCCAGGATTTATGCTGAAGATTTCCATGGCAATAATACTTAGACAGGTACGTATATATTCTCTATAAAATACTGAATAAGTAGAAATACTGAAGAGAAAATACCTAAATTAATAAGATAATAAGCAAACGTCGTTTTGCAGCATCGAGAAATAATCAATGGGTCGCGCCAAAAAGGTTGTCTTAGCATATTCTGGTGGAGTAGATACATCAGTATGTATTCCCTACCTCAAACAAGAATGGGGTGTAGAAGAAGTAATTACCCTAGCAGCAGATTTAGGGCAAGGTGAAGAATTAGAACCAGTTCGTGAAAAAGCTCTCAAGTCTGGTGCAAGTGAATCCCTTGTAGTAAATGTCCAAGAAAGCTTCATTAAAGATTATGCTTTTTCCGCGATTCAAGCTAACGCTATCTACGAAAATCGTTATCCTCTAGCAACTGCCCTTGCACGTCCATTAATTGCCAAGGTATTGGTAGAAACTGCCCAAACATACCAAGCCGATGCCATCGCCCACGGTTGTACTGGTAAAGGTAACGATCAAGTTCGTTTCGACGTAGCTGTAACAGGTATGAATCCCAATCTTAAAATACTGGCACCAGCACGAGAATGGGGCATGAGTCGGGAAGAAACTATTGCTTATGGAGAACGCTTTGGTATTCCCTCACCAGTTAAAAAATCTTCCCCTTACAGTATTGACAAAAACCTACTCGGTAGGAGTATTGAAGCTGGATTATTAGAAGATCCATCATATGAACCCCCAGAAGAAGTCTACGAAATGACAAAGGCGATCGCCAATACTCCTAACGAACCAGAGTACGTCGAAATCGGCTTTGTTAAAGGTATCCCCACAACTCTCCACGGCGAATCCAAAAACCCAATTGAAATGATTTCACAACTCAACCAAGTGGTGGGAAATCATGGTGTAGGGCGCATCGATATGATCGAAAACCGCTTGGTGGGCATCAAATCGCGGGAAATTTACGAATCTCCGGCAATGGTGGCATTAATTCAAGCACATCGCGATTTGGAAAGTTTGACTTTGACAGCGGATGTCACTCAGTATAAGCGGGGCATTGAAGAAACTTACAGCCAATTAATTTACAATGGCTTGTGGTTTAGTCCCCTCAAAGCCGCACTTGATGCTTTTATTCAAAAGACACAAGAACGAGTTTCTGGAACCGTGCGAATGAAACTTTTCAAAGGTAACGCTACCATTGTTGGTCGTCGTTCCGATAATTCCCTTTATAATCCTGAAATGGCAACTTACGGCGCAGAGGATCAATTCGATCACAAAGCTGCTGAAGGTTTTATTTACATTTGGGGGTTACCTACTCGCATTTGGGCACAACAGAAATGATTACTAATTTGTAATTAAGTTAATTATCAAAACCTCTCTCCTTTATAAGAAGAGAGGTTTTATTCTTTGCATAAGAAATTTACTAGAAAAAATTATTCTTCAGTGCTTATTTCCTTGGCTTGGCGCGACTCTAACCACAGAGGTATAGCGATCAAAGCCTCAAGAGCAAGCAAGGCTAAAATAGTAAACTTACCTACCCATTGCACCAACTGTTCCAAAGAGACTACCTTGCCAGCGAAGAAAGCCAAAGAAACCATTGCACCAGCCCAAGCGCCAGCGCCTAAAAAATTGTAAAACAAGAATTTTGCAAAAGGCATTTCGGCGATACCAGCTAATGGTGATGCAAAAATTCGTAATAAAGCAAAAAATCTGCCAAAAAATACGGCTTTAGCAGCATTTTCACTAAATCTTTCTTTTATACCCAAAATCTTAACTTCGGAAATTCTTAATAAGCCAGCAAGACGCAGTAGTAACGGCCAGCCACCAATTCTGCCAATCCAATAGCCACAAGTTCCCCCAATCGCCGCACCAGAGAAAGCATCTCCTAAAACTAACCAGTAATTAAGTTCGTTGTTACCGGCTAGAAAACCGCCCACTAAAGTTACTGTTTCACCTGGAAGCGGAATGCCTAAGTTTTCTAATAGAATTCCCACAAAAATTGCCCAATAACCGTATTGGCGAGCAATTTCCTGAATATTCTCTAATGATATGAAATCGAGAGACATCCAGCCTTGACCTATTTATATGAATTTACATTTGTACATACTGACTCTTTTCAACGCAAGGTGTCAATGAAGTAAATGGTTATTTATCCCAAATGCACTTACCCTCGAATCAAATCTTTCACCGTCAGTTTGGCTCGCCATCGGCCAAAATATCACCTTTTGAAACGTTTGGCTCAGAATATTTATAAAACGGCAGAGGATTTCCCGATCGAACACCATTTCCCAATTTAGTATGTATTTTTATATACCTATCGTGTCAATAAAAGTATCAGTAATTAGTGAAGAATAATTATTTGATAGTAATTACAGTAAAATAACTTTAAGGGTTTAACTAGTTTTTGATTCATTTTAAATCGTATTAAATACTACTGAAGCTTGTTATGTATACTTATCACAATCTCATAATTTGTTGCATCAAGCGAACTAATTTTATGAAAAATTCATAAAACTCTGATAGAATTATAAAAATTTTGTAAAAGAAGCGGTTGTTACGGAAAAAGCAAATCGCTTATGCCTATACTGAGAATTGTTTGGACAAATTATACGGCATAAATACTGATGCATTTTGTCTCGACTGTAGTGCCTAAGACCTGATTAAATATGTAGGTAAAGATGGCAAATTTTCAGTTGAGAGAGGAGTAGTATTTGTGTCTGTTTTTTGTTTTTCTTGAGTATTTCAACTACCCAGTTAAATTTATGACTTTCACACAAGAACGTCAAGTTACTTTGTTCAAGCCCGAAGGACGCATGGACTTGCAGGGCGGAAATGCTTTGAGTGAAAAGATTGCTTCGGCAGTAGCCAAGTCAGAGCAATTCTGGGTTATAGACTTAGCTAAAGTAGACTTTATGGACAGTTCTGGTTTAGTTAGCTTAGTCAAAGGACTTAAAGTAGCGCGTCAATCTAATTGTCGTTTAGTTCTTTGTAATGTTACCGCTCCAGTTCGCCTAGTTTTGGAACTAACCCATCTAGATTCTGTGTTTGAAATTTTCAATACTTACGACGATATTTTGAGGAGCGTTTGGTTGTAAGAGGCGAGCTTTTTGTGGAATTGAGTAATCAAATACCGAACTCCGATTTCATTTAAAGTAAGCAATTGGTCACAAAATGCAAATCAACTAGAGGCTGTAAGATAAGGCTATCACATCGAATATTTCTTTATCATCCGTCGTGCAAAAATCACTTTCCAGATAAAGCAACTGCACTCAGCTATAGCTAGCCAGATTTGTTAAGTTGATAGAATTTTCAACTTTAGATATATCCGGCTAGCTTTGAAAATCTAAACAATGGAAGAATTAATAAATGGGAAAATTGGTAAGGATCCATTTTTATCATTTTCTCCAAGTAATTCTTCTTCATCCTCCGATGTTGATTTTAGTATTTTTTCTGATTCTATAGTTCAATATACGGTATAAATAGTACCGATATAAATCAACTGTGAATCAACCGCTTTATTTTCTCACAAATTTTAAGGCCTAGAGTGCTATAAATCAAGTCTATTTCAATAAAACTAAGCACAACCTGAATATTACACAGGTATGGCGGTCATCACCACAATATCCAGTTGGTGCGTGGCACCATAAGCTTTATTATTTTATTCAAATTTTTCCATAGGGTCACAAAATCCTACAAGAAAAAGGCAGTCAGTTGCAGTCATTTCTACTATAAGAAGTTAGTTAGATAGCTTTCGCTAACCATTTGGTACTGCTGAAATATTGCCTGGTGGTGTAGGAGGGGGGAAATTTGGTAAATCAATGCCGCTATGAGAAGCCGTGCGAGACTTAAGTGCCAAACGGTAACTTACACTTTGTAATTCAGCCTGTAATTGACGGTTTTCCTGCTGTAGTAAAGCTACCTTTTCTCTTACCGGAGCCATCCGTTCCTCAAACTTATGACGATAAATCTGAGGTAGTTCTTGCACTACTTGCTCCAACATCCTACTGCGGTCAGTTAATTCTTGAACTGACTGACGTAATTGATAAATTTCGCCATCGCGAGTGCTAATCTGCTCCTGGTAAAAACCGACCTGTTCTTCCACTGCTTGCAGTTGTTCTCGCAAAGTATTTAATTCATTCTGATGACGTTCGGAAACTTCTGGTTCGGGCATGAAATCGGTATTACCCTTAACCAGTCGGAATAGCTCTTGAGACAACTGCTGCACTAATTGGTCTCGAAGTTGTAACTCAGTACGCAACTTCGATACTTCAGTGGAGAGAGCTTGGATGGTGGAGTTATCTGTTTGGCTCACAGTGTCTTATAGTTTAGTTAATAAATATTTTTCACGCTTAGAGAGATAAGTATGTTAATCAATTAAAGGTTATTATTTGTTAATTTAACATCCCTAGCCGTAATGGCAAGGGAAAAAGAAGTATATTTTTTTTACTTTTTTTAAAGATTAAATTCTGGATATGGGAACATGATTTTATTCATAATACCTGCCACCAAAATTTAATCTTCTGCAGCACTCTTATTGAAAAGGAATTATCTTTCTTGGGCGATTGCTGCTGTCGAGACTTCTTCAGTCGCTGTCCCCGCTTCTACTAATTCCTGCTTGATAGTCAAATAACGAATTACTTCTTCGCTTAAGCGCATAGCACGTTCTAAGGGAAAAATTGTGCTGCCATTAGCATAGTAGTTCATCTGGATATAGACACCATCCCGATGTTTGTTGATCTCATAAGCCAGACGACGTTTACCGCGATTTTGAATTTGAATATCTTCAGCACCATTTTCTTTAATGTTGTTCTCATACTTAGAGATATTTAGCCCGACTTGTTCGTCTGTCAAGTCAGGTCGCAAAATGTACATCGTTTCGTAAGCTGTAGTCATTGGTTTCAATCTCCTTTTGGACATTTGGCTGCCAATGTAAAAAAATGTTGAGTTGTGAAATTTTAATACTCACTCAAACAAACATTTTAAGCAGCAAGGATTTATAATTCTACCAGTTTTTGATTTTAATTGACGGGCACTCGTGAGATTTTTTTCTTCTTGAAAAAAATATCATGGGGACCCTCGACAAACATTTAAAAATTTGTATCGTCTGCTTAGTTTCCCGAGGCTCTGCTTATCCCATTGAGGAAATGCAATAGATAGAGCCGTCAAGGCTTCCGATTAATCTCCCCTTATTTTTATTCAAATATGCCGGTCTCACGGGCTATGGTGACTCGGGGAGATTTGATTGCCACTGACGAGCACAAGGACAAACGAACCAAAAATAAATTATATGAGTGTTTTAAACAAAGCTGTCAGCAGGTTTGAGTTTAAGGATTTTTTTAAAGTCAATAAGCAAAGTTATTGCAATTTTTGCTCGCCAGAGGTGTGGAGTGTCTTATGCTATTGGTTTACGGGTTAAGGTTTACACAGTAAAAGTATTGCTGAATTATTTCAAAAGCAAAGGTATACTAATTGCTTTTGTGTAAAAAAAAGATTTTCAAGATATTGAAAAGGAAGTAATCAAACTTATGGCGCAGCGCTATGTGCGAGTTCAAAATGCTGAAGGGATAGTTCATTATGGTTTGCTACAACTTGACCTTAAGGTCCAAGTACTCGATGCTCCACCTTGGTTGCATGGGAGACCAACCGATTTAAAATTGGAACCAGATAGCTACCAAATATTAGCTCCTTCTTCCCCTTCTAAAATTGTTGCAGTGGGCAAGAATTACGCAGATCATGCAGCAGAAATGGGTACAAGTGTACCTGACGAACCCCTCATTTTTCTAAAGCCTCCTACTTCTGTTATCCCTTCCGAGGCTCAAATTCAATATCCGGAAGTTACGCAACGAGTTGATTATGAAGGAGAGTTAGCGCTGATCATTGGCGAATCAGCGCACTTATGCACCCCACAGTCAGCTCAAACCAAAATTTGGGGTTATACCATTGCCAACGATGTCACAGCAAGAGATTTACAAAAACGCGATGGACAATGGACCCGTGCTAAAGGTTTCGATACTTTTTGTCCTTTAGGACCCTGGATTGTAAGAGAATTAAGTCCTGGTGCTAGATTACAAACTTTTTTGAATGATGATAAAAATCCCATTCAATCCGCCTGTATTGACCAAATGGTATTCTCCCCAGAAATCATCGTCTCGTACATAACTCAGGTCATGACGTTACTACCGGGCGACGTGGTACTAACGGGTACACCCTTGGGAGTAGGTCCGTTACAATTAGGCGATCGCGTCCGCGTAGAAATCGAAGGTATTGGTCGTTTAGAAAATACTGTCGCAGCTAGTAAATAAAATCTAGTTAAACAGGATCAATTTGGGTATTTAATCAACGTACCTGCATATAAACTGCATCAGAGATTGCGGGAATTTCTGCGTAACGACCCATTAATGATTGAACCACAGAATATACGACAGCCGCCATCAAGCCAATAAAAATGGTATTGACTAGGGTAACGATTGCAAAGTTAAAACCCGGAACTGGACTTAAAACACGTACCAAAAGACTGGATAAAATTAGAACAATATCCAGAAGGATAGCCTGCATTGTATTGAAGCGAATAAAATGACTGATTTTCTCATTTCGTACTACCAACATGAATAAAGCAAAGAAGATGATCAGTCCAGCAAAAGGTAATCCCCTATAAATTGCGATCGCAGGTGAAAGTGGTATCAAAATCACTCTCAAGGGAGGAAATTGTGCAAACAAATACCTACCAAAAACTACTCCTTCAACTAAGGGAAGCAAATAAGGTAAGCAAGCAAAAATTCGATCTCGAACAGTTGTAGACCCGCGCCAAGTCATCCTGCGTTCTCCTATGTTTAGATTTCACTGACTATATGAACCTAGAATAACGCAGTCACTTGGTTCTTCGTTTATTTTTTTGTTTAAATTACATCATTCTACATTGACAATGTGAAAGCCCATCATACACTCGTACCAATCTGGTTGTTGCCCGGTAATTTTGCTCACAGCTTGACCGCAGCGCAATTTTCCCTCATGCCACCGTGGTTGACCGCTTCGATCGGCAAGCAAGCAGGAGGAGCAAACTTTTTTAGGGGCAATAAGTTGCTCTTCGATCAAAATGACTAACATGGTACTAACCTACTCCGGAGTCTGAATTTTGACCCAAATTTGCCTGAAAACTAAAACTTAAAATTGTTGTATCTCTTAATTAAATAAAAGAATACTCATTGAATCGGATCTAAGTAATTTTAGATAAAGGTGGGTGGCTGACGGTCTGCCCCTTCGTATATTGAAGCCGATGATGATTTTGATCTCATTAACTGAATAGTTAAACAGCCGTCTCTCAAACCAGGTAAAGTGATGTTACCTGCTGAATCGCTAAATTGTTGATATTAAGTAGATTTTATTTTATTTTATGCCTTGAAGATTCAAATATTACAAATTCTTTGTAAAAATTCATAGATTAAAGTATTTGTCAAGAGAAATAGGTCAGTTATCTGGGGTCAGAAACAAGTAAGGAATATGATAGTGTTCGAGATTGCAAGATGCATGTGGGGTATGATATCTAGTTACATTATTAGATTGCATAATAAAACTTCGTTTAGGAATAAATCCGTAAAAATATCATCAGAGCTTAATAATAATCAAAATATAACTCGACCTTTTGGCGTAAACCGGCATTGACCTTGATAAATATTTTATGATTTGTAACTTTCCTCCAATCAGCAGTTTATAAACTGCCGACATCATTAGCACTTAACAACAGGAAAAGAGATAGAATTTTCTTCTGTGCCCACGCACAAATTTTCACGGAATAGATAACTCAAGTGACTAAAACTAATTCAGATTTTCTTGCTTCTGCCGATCCTGCCGTGGCGGAGTTAATCAATGGCGAACTAAAGCGTCAACAAGACCATCTAGAGTTGATTGCTTCAGAAAACTTTACCTCTGCCGCTGTACTGGCTGCTCAAGGTTCGGTACTGACGAACAAATACGCAGAGGGATTACCCGGCAAACGTTATTATGGCGGCTGTGAAGTAATAGACAAAATTGAGCAAATAGCCATCAATCGTGCTAAACAACTATTTGGTGCGGCTCACGCCAATGTCCAACCCCATTCTGGAGCACAAGCAAATTTTGCGGTATTCCTAACCCTATTGGAACCGGGAGATAAAATTATGGGGATGGATTTGTCTCACGGCGGACACCTTACCCACGGTTCTCCTGTAAATGTTTCCGGTAAGTGGTTTGAGGTTTGTCATTATGGCGTTAGTCAAGAAACAGAACAATTAGATTACGAACAAATCCGCGAGCAGGCGCTAAGGGAGCGTCCAAAGCTCTTGATTTGTGGATATTCGGCTTACCCCCGCGTGATTGATTTTGAAAAATTCCGCAGCATCGCTGATGAAGTTGGCGCTTACTTGTTGGCGGATATTGCTCACATCGCTGGTTTAGTCGCCTCTGGGCTTCATCCCAACCCGGTTCCTTACTGTGATGTGGTAACTACAACTACCCATAAAACTTTACGGGGCCCGAGGGGTGGTTTAATTTTGACTCGTGATGCTGATATGGGTAAAAAGTTTGATAAATCAGTTTTCCCCGGTACTCAGGGTGGACCTTTAGAACATGTTATTGCTGCTAAAGCAGTAGCGTTTGGGGAAGCTCTCAAGCCAGAATTTAAAGATTATTCTGCTGCTGTAATTGAAAATGCTCGTGCTTTAGCCAATCAATTACAAAGTAGAGGCTTAAAAATTGTCTCTAACGGCACAGAAAACCATCTTATGCTCGTAGATTTACGGAGTATTGGTATGACGGGTAAAAAAGCAGACCAATTAGTTAGCAGTGTGAATATCACTGCGAACAAAAACACAGTTCCTTTCGATCCAGAATCACCGTTTGTCACCAGCGGTTTGAGATTGGGGTCTCCGGCCATGACAACACGAGGCATGGGAGTAGCAGAATTTACCGAAATTGGTAATATTATTGCCGACCGTTTGTTAAATCCCGATTCAGACACTGTTACTGAAGATTGTCGGCGACGAGTGGCTTCTTTGTGTGAGAGTTTCCCTTTATATCAACATATTGAGCTGCCCGTACCAGCTTTGGCATAAATTTTGGTTTTGAGGTGGATTTTTAGAGATGTCCAAAAACATCGGACTTACGCAACCCGTCATCTTTATAATTTATACGGTTTGTAGCGTCATCCACTGAGGATTCTTCTTGTGAGAATATCGTCTTTCTAATACCTAATATCCTATACTCAGTATCCAAAGCCTGAGATAACCAATTAATTTACTATAATTGCTGAGTCGTAAATGTGGTAATTACTAATTCCGGCTCAGCAATTCTTTATCTTTGTGCTGAAAAGTCTCTGAATCTCAGTAGTAATAGGAAAATATAGTTGTTTGCTCCTTAAGTAGACTTGGATCTCTAGCAGTTCGAAAAAAAATCCCAAATCTAAACTGTTTTTAATACCGTATTACCACTGGCGTACAAAATAAATAGTGCTATATTGTTACTGCCCTTCAATTCTGCTGTATATTTATTTCACAAAATATAGTTCTTATATTTGCTCAGTAATCTCAAAGAGATTACTGAGCATTAATTTATTATTCCCAATGATTACGAAATATTAAGTATCTATATATTTATCTAAAAATTCTTTACAGGCTTTTCAAGAAAAAAACAATAGATACAAAGAAATCATAAATATTCAACACTTTAGTAGCATTATTAACTTTGAAACATTAAAATTTTGATATATTAATTACTAAATTTGATATAAAAATACTAGGGAATCTACTGAGGCTAGAAACAGCATTTTACTAAAATTTTGTAAAACTCGAGTGAAAAAAGATTATGACTGCTAAGTTAATCAATTTCTCAACCATGTGGTCGCAAATATACGACCATTGTTATGAGAACTATAAAGGTTTGACAAAAAATCCTAAATGGCTGTTAATGCGTAAGATGAGTAGATTTCAATCTGGAAGAACTGTAATGAGATATTTATCTCATAGCTCGGCAAAGTCATATCAATCACCTTTTATAGGTAGAGATTCTGTTTTTAATCAAATTGATATAGATAAAGCTGTTACACAGCTTAAAACAGAAGGTTTTTATACTGGTTTAAAGCTCAGTAAAGAACTAGTTCAAGAAATTTTTGAATTTGCTAGCTCAAATCCTTGTTACGGTAATCGAAAATCAAATTTAGGATTTTATTATCATCAAAAAAAACAAGCAGAAATTCAAGCTGCAAAAGATATTAAAGTCGGTTGTTACTTTAATACTGCACAACTTTGTCCTGCTATTTATAAATTACAAAACGATTCGCAATTATTAGCGATCGCATCTCGATATTTAGAACAAGAACCCATACATCAAGGAAATCAACTTTGGTGGAGCTTTGCAGGGGAATCTTCAGATTGGGAACGTAGACAAACTGCACAAATGTTTCACTATGATTTGGATGATTATCGATTCTTAAAATTTTTCTTTTATTTAACTGATGTAGACTCACATAGTGGTCCCCATATCTGTATTCGCGGGAGTCATAAACATAAGAAGTTTTCTCATGTATTGCTACGCAAAAGAGAAACAGATAAAGATATTATTGACTACTATGGCGAAGAATCTCTTGTAACTATTTGTGGTCAAGCAGGTTTTGGATTTGCCGAAGATCCTCTATGCTTTCATAAAGGACTCACTCCCACTCATAAAGACCGCCTTTTATTGCAAATCGAATTTGCTACAACTGACTATGGGATGCAAAATGATTACAGAGATATTTCTGCTCTTCAAGTTTTGAATTGATTGATAATAAACAACTGATGTAGAGACATAGCAATGCTACGCTACGTCTCTAACTGCTAAATCCAAACTAAGAAAGGCTGATTATCAAAGCTCTGAAAGAGTCGCAAGTTTTCTCGAAGGTTTCTGATTTGTTGTCACAAAGTTAGGAACCCTCAGAGTCATGGCAGCTTGACTTTTGTTCATAATTACCGCTTTGTAAGGTATAACTCCAGCTACTTCTCCTCCAATACAGCGAGCAGCAACTAGAGATAAATCCAAGCTTCTCGGTGGAATATAAGGACCGCGATCGTTCACCCTTACAATAACCGACTTTTGAGTTTTGACGTTACTTACTTGTAAATAAGTGTTGAAAGGTAAGCTTTTGTGAGCAACTGTAAGTTCATTTTGGTTAAACCTCTCACCGTTAGCAGTTAAGCGCCCGTGAAAATAAGGCCCATACCATGAAGCTAAACCAGACATTATCTTAATTGAAGGTGTCAATCCATGCATTTCGGCTTGAGCTTCTACAAGCGACAATGGGCTTGCTTTTAAGGCTATACGTAGATTATTAGTCCATTCAATAGCTAATAAATCTCCACTACGCTTGAGTTTTTGAGAAACCTCTTCTGAAATAGCGAATATAAACTGATTTCCCAAAATTAGCGCTGGAACCTCATCAACAAAAGCAGGTTTTAACTTAGAAGCATCTAGATTCGATAATTTCAACAAGCGAGTCAAACGTCTTTGCATTAAACTTGCTTGTTGCTTCGATGGTAAGCGAGCAATTAAACGATTCTTTACCCACACTTCGTATCTATTAATTTCTCTGCGTACAAGGGTTACAGGTATTGAATTAGAAGAGTTTATCTGCTGAATGGAATTAGAGAATTTGAAAAAATTGAGTAGCGATCGCAAGATTTTCTTTGGAACAAATTCTTTTGTCTGAGATTTCGGTTTTATCAATTGAGTAGAGATTAAAACTCTTGGTTTTGTAACCGAATCCTGACTTCCTGAGATTTCTTTGATAGCGGAACAAAATCTAGTTGGAGTCTGTTTTTTTACCGTTGATGAAGCTACTAGCGACTTAGGAGCGGTTGATTTTAGCTGTTTTGTTCCCCAATCTATGTTCAACAATACGTTACTAAGAGGGCTTATTTGATGTTTTGGCTGTAAAAACAATGAATCACTTTGACTGATTAATCTGCCTGAATTAAAAGAGATTCTTGTGGTAGAAACACCCGTCTGAATACTTGATGGCAAGCTTTCTGACAACAACAAAGAAGAACCAATCCAGGATGCAACCCAAAATAGTCCGTGAAATAGCATAATTTCAATTAATCAACAATTACTGCACATTCATATAGCATCGGTCCTTAAGAAACACGGGGAATAGGGAACAATAGTGATGTGTTTCTTTCATTCGTTTCGGGAGCGACAAACACGCCTGTCGGACACTCGTAATTTTGCAGTTTTCAGTATAAATCCAGATAAAGCTAAGTGAAAACCCAAAAAAGCTACAAAAGTTATATTAGCTTTTTATAAATAAATCAAGAACTTTGGCATTAGTATTAGGCAATCGAGCTTAATCAATATACCTTGCTGTAGGAGATGGGACTCTTACTAGGAGCTTCGCAACTAGTAAAATATCAAAAAAATACATTTTGATAAGAGAAACTCAAATCATTACTGGACAAAGGTTTTAAAGTGTGTTTATTAGAATTTAACCTTTTTTGAATTGTTTTTTAAACAACAGATTTATAAATATATATTTTTTCTAAATACAACACAATACGTCTTTAGCTAGAGGCAATTTTTTTCACGATACCCATTTAAATTAGATATCATGTTTTGAGAGTAAAGCGATATTAATACAAATTTTATATAGTTTTTTTAGTAATTATTGATTTTCGATTTATTTTTTTAATGTATTAATGTATCTTTTAATGCAATGAGCCAGGAATAAGTTAAGTTTAAAGCAATTTAATCTCAATAAAGATCATTAGCATGTAACAAATTTAATGGATTCCTTGACGGGTTAAATAAGTACGGAAAATTAAAAATTTCAAGTAGGAAGTAATCACAAAAATAATTGCTTAAAAGTCGTTAATACGGGCATTATAAAGCTCTAGTATGTGAGAAGAATGACTTTAAATCTAAGCTTGTTGTGGTCAAGATTGTGGATAATTTTCTTGATTTAAAAGATTTGACCAACAAGGTTACTGTTTCATTAAAAACCGAAAAATCTGAAAGGCTTATTACTAATTAATATATTTAAACTCATTTTCAGATGAATAGTAGTACGGGAAAAAGCCCAGAATCCCCCACAGATAGCTTAGGCTGCCGGATTTTGACAGATTTAGACCCAGGGATTGGGAAACGGAAACTGGCAAAAAGTCAATAAGCATTATTACGCGGCAAATTTTTGGAAAAACGATGGGATGACAAATGCAAAATGTAACAGAATGCAAAGTATAATGAAAACGGCAAAATGCTGAAAAATATTCAATAAGATTTGGTAAATGCGAGTAGCTATCGCTGGAGCAGGCTTGGCAGGGCTTTCCTGTGCGAAATATCTCATTGATGAGGGACATACTCCCGTAGTTTTGGAAAGCCGAGACGTACTGGGTGGTTTAGTCGCAGCATGGAAAGATTCTGATGGCGACTGGTATGAAACTGGACTGCACGTATTTTTTGGGGCGTATCCCAATATGTTGCAGTTACTCAAAGAACTCGGTGTTGAAGATCGTTTGCAGTGGAAAAAACACACGATGATCTTCAATCAGCCGGAAAAACCCGGTACTTACAGCCGTTTTGATTTTCCGAATTTGCCAGCACCGCTGAATGGCATTGTGGCAATTCTCAGAAATAACGATATGTTGACTTGGGGGGAAAAAATTGAATTAGCAAAAGGATTAGTTCCGGCTATGCTCCGGGGTCAAAAATATGTTGAGGAGACAGATAAATATACTTTTTCTGAATGGCTCAAGCTTCAGGGAGTAAGCGACGAAGTACAGCAAGATATTTTTATTGCTGCTTCAAAATCGTTAAATTTTATTAATCCCGACGAAATATCAGCTGTAGTACTGTTGACTGCTCTCAATCGCTTTCTGAAGCAAAAAGATGGCTCAAAGATGGCTTTTTTGGATGGTTCCCCTACGGAGCGTCTTTGTCAACCGCTGGTAGATTACATTTCTTCTGGTGGTGGAGAAGTGAAGTTAAACGCGCCTTTGAAAGAAATTTTGCTTAACCCAGACGGTAGCGTCAAAGGCTTTTTGATGCGCGGTTTGAATGGAGCAGAAGATTATATTGAAACTGCCGATGCTTATGTTTCGGCAATGCCGGTTGATGTCATGAAAGTGATGCTACCAGAACCTTGGAAGGATATAGAATGCTTCCAAAAGCTGGATGGATTAGAAGGAGTGCCGGTAATTAACATACAATTATGGTTCGACCGTAAACTTACAGATATTGACCAATTATTATTTTCGCGATCGCCATTGCTCAGCGTTTATGCTGATATGAGTAATACTTGTCGCGAATATAGTGACCCAAACCGTTCTATGCTGGAATTAGTTCTTGCACCGGCCGCTGACTGGATTAATAAATCCGATGCGGAAATATTGCAAGCAACTCTTGCCGAATTGTCTAAACTTTTTCCTCAGCACTTCGGCTCGAAAAATCCAGCAAATTTACTGAAACATCATGTGGTGAAAACACCCCGTTCGGTTTACCAAGCGATTCCAGGTCGCCAGGAATACCGTCCTTCGCAAGTGACTCCCATCTCGAATTTTTTCTTGAGTGGAAGCTACACCATGCAACCATTTTTAGGAAGTATGGAAGGAGCAGTACTTTCTGGTAAACTAACAGCTCGCGGTGTTAATAAATCATTTTCAGTAAAAAATTCTTCCAGCGTCTCTATGCCTTCCATCCAGCCTGCAACGAATGCTGCAACTGCCTGAATCCCCCCCATGCATGAAAACGTCGGTCTCTGTGGATGAGTCCTACCAAATTTGTCAGCAAATCACCGCAAAGCATTCCAAAACTTTTTATTTGGGCACTTTGTTGATGAATCCCCAAAAACGACGGGCAATTTGGGCTATTTACGCCTGGTGTCGTCGTACTGATGAATTGGTGGACGGTCCCGCAGCTGCTATGACTACTCCCGAAACCCTAGATTTATGGGAAAAGCAGCTCGAATCAATTTTTGCTCAACACCCCCAAGAAAATGTTGACGTAGCCCTTGCGGATGCCGTCTTGCGCTATCCAATTGATATTAAACCCTTTCGGGATATGATTTCCGGACAGCGCATGGATTTGTACCGCAGTAGTTACGACACTTTTGACGATTTGTATCTTTACTGTTACCGCGTAGCCAGTACTGTTGGTTTAATGTCAACGGCAGTGATGGGAGTAGACTCGGAGCAAAATACTGCTCCTTGGAACCGTTATAAACAGCCGTATATTCCCATCGATGAAGCAGTAGCTTTGGGAATAGCCTGTCAACTTACCAACATTCTTCGTGATGTTGGTGAGGATGCCCAACGAGGGCGAATTTATATTCCCACTGAAGACTTGGCGCGATTCAATTACACCGAGAAAGATTTACTTAAAGGAGTAATTGATAACCGTTGGCGTTCGATAATGAAATGTCAAATTAAACGAGCGCGGCAATTTTATGCCCAGGCAGAGAAAGGTATTAGTTACCTATCTCCCGATGCTCGTTTGCCAGTGTGGGCGGCTTTAATGCACTACAGTCGCATTTTGAGCGTTATTGAGGGCAATGACTATGACGTGTTCAGTCAACGCGCCTACGTACCACAATGGAAAAAAATTGCGACTATACCCTTCGCTTGGCTGCGAGCGCAAGTGTCTTAGGTATAAAAGAACATAACCGCACTGGGATATAACGTTTTATCCTGGTGTGTATGCAATTTTTAAATTTCATATTGACTTGCTCTTTGTCTTCTGCTATAATGTAAACTTGTTGGATTAGGAGAGATGGCTGAGCGGTTGAAAGCGGCTCCCTGCTAAGGAGTTATGGGGTTTAGATCCCATCGAGGGTTCGAATCCCTCTCTCTCCGTTATTTAATTTGAAGAAGGTTTTGTTAGTGTCTTGTCAGATTAGTTTCCATCATCAAGTTAATAAAATTAAGAATCCCTTGGTTTTACTTAGTTAAAACCAGGGGATTCTTAGTTCACCGCCGTAACTTACTGGGATCGGGGTAACGCTTGGGTAGAGTAGGGGTTTTGACACTCCCCGCCCAAAGACAGGGGGATTCTCAGTTCACCCTTCGGGTTCAGCAGGTACTCCACTTGGGGTTTCCCCAAGTGGAGTACTGCTTCACCGTCGCAACTTGCAATTTCCAAGATTTATCCAGGAAAAGTAGAGGTTTCAACTCCAGCCCGCGTTAATTCGGGAATACCTTTCCCCACTCGCTTTATGAGAATTTGTTTTTTATTTCACAGACTTCTCAATCCTTAAATTGGATTACGCAGCATATTGCCTTCTTATTCTAAAACTCCTCCGTTTTTCAAAGATCGCTCTTCATAGAGAAATATGAAAGCGGCATCGCCGACTGTTAGACGACACCGAAGGCAGGACATTTTATTCGCGCTTATCTGCCTTAGAATGCATTGAAGTTATAACCAACTCCCACAGAAAGGCCAATATCTGTTTCGTCGAAAAATGCTGCATTAACAGCCGCCGTAGCAGTGAATTTGATAGTTAGAGGTACATCTACCCCACCAGAAACTAAGAAACTCAGTTCTGAATCATCGCCAGTATTTAAAGCTAAACCAGCTCCAACATAGGGTTTAAAAGGTAATGCATCGCGGAAAGGATCTGAAGTATCCAAAGAAAAGTCGTAGGTTACGGGAACCAAAATCACGGTTTCATCCCCAAGTACCGCAGAAGGGCGTAGCGATAGAATATCTGTTAGCCCCACTTTACCAATAACCATGAAGTTACCATCGCCTAAAGCAGATTCGCCATTCAAACCGATATTTCCTGCAACACCAATATAGTTCTTACCGCCACCGTTAGAATCACCGAAATCAATATCCGCTTGGGCTATATCTGAAGAAATAGATGGTTTCAAATTTGCTTGTGGATATTGACGGGCACCCATTAGAAATTTTTTAGAAGAAAAAATTTCTAATGACAACCCTTGACTAGTAAGCCCCGCAGATGAAGTCGCTGTTGTTCCAGGAATGGGCGCAATATTTTGAGATACCTGGTTATACGTATCATATTTTACTGCTTTTGAGTTAACCAATTGACTTGATTTTCCTGAAGTTTGCTCGGAAAAATTGGGGCTAAAATTTTCTACCCCAGCACTTTCCTTTTCAGGAGAACCTTGGATTTTTGATGGTGCAATTGACTGCTGATTGGTTGTTTCCCTTTCTGTTTGAGCAGAAACAGATAATCCACCACTTAATAATGTAATAGTTGCCAAACTAAGCGAAAAAAGGCTTTTACCAAGAAAAATGGTATTCACGTTCACTCCTAAAAGAATATAACCACTTAAATATCGACTAGCTCATTTTTAGTCTATATGAGGACCGTATTTAACATTTAACACCAAACAAATTATAGCTACATCCCAAATTCAGACAAAACTTTCATAAATTTACTACATTAAAATTCTTTCTAAAATTGTTAATAAAACGGTTGACAAAAAATAAATATACATGTAGACAATATTTGGAATTTAGGCAAGGACAATGTAACTAAAGTCGTGAGGCAACCGTTATGCTAAAATTCCAAATCATCTGATAAATAGAAATAAGTTTAGTCTCAGTTTAACAAGACATATTGTAATCCCGAATACCTGAAGAGCCGGGAATTTTAGTTGGCTGCAATATATCGTGAACCTTACTCCAAGCAATCGATGCTTTTGAAAGGGGGAAGAGGTGAGATTTTTTAGTACATTCCACGGGCGGAGCGTCTCTAGCGACTCTCAAATAAAAGCTGCGGTATCTCTCACAAGATACGCTATGGGAATATAAAAAGTTCGTAATTGAGAAAAGTTTTTATTGCAGCTGTAATACCACCTGGATTTTAAATTAACAGATTAATAATCCTAAAATCGTATAAAACTATAGCCACAATCCCTTCCGCCATGCCCTTGGCGGCAGCATTCTTAACAAAATATAAAAACCTAGGTTTCAAAAGCAAAAATTAAATTAGTCTTTTCAGGTTCCGTTATTTTCAATCAACTCATTTTTTGCAACTTGTACAAAATATAACTAGTCAAAATAGTAATAGTATTTGATGTTACTAATTTATTGTATTTAGGTACTAGGTATATAACTGTATAACCTCTAATTAATCTCCACTCTTTTTTCTTTTAAATCTATAATGTCGATTCAATTTTTCAAAAATATTGCAGATACAGATAATGTAAATATCTAGATTAGTTGTTTATTCATAATTCCAGCAAACAGCATTAATTCATTAATTCTTTATCTAAAAAATATATGAAACCTATATTGCTATATAAATGAGCAGTTATAATTTTTAATCAACCGTAATATTTCTAATTTATATTGACTTTTGATAAAAAGTTAGTGAAGATACAACTTTTATTCTGATTTATTTGAGATTTTAAATTACTATGATAATCAAGTTAATTAATCATTTAATTAACTGTATACTTGACGGCATAAAACATCATATAGACAATCGATAATCTCGCAACATATGCACTAATAATTGTCAATGTTAAATTTTTTATTGCTGTTTTGTTATGTATTTTTTACATCCTATATTTTTAAAGCTATTAAGAGATATTTAATTTAAAAAATAATTTTTTTGTTCCAGAGGTACTATATTTTATCTTTGTTTGAATTAAAGTTATAAAGATGATATTTACTTGATAATCAAGGATATTAGATTTGAAAAATATCGCTAATTAGACTCATATCCTGAATAACCATAAATCTCAAAATAGTTATTAGTGTTACTCATTTATACTATGAAAAAAATTACAGTTTTGAATTTAGAAATAGATAATTATTCCAAGAAAGAATTATTAGAAACCTGTAAATCAGGAGTAATATTCACACCAAATGTAGATCATGTGATTAAACTTCAAAGAGATTTAGACTTTTTTCAAGCTTATAGTATCGCTGATTATAAAATTTGTGATAGTAAAATACTTATGTATGCATCAAAATTTTTAGGAACGCCAATCAAAGAAAAAATATCTGGTTCTGATTTATTTCCTGCATTCTGCCACTATCATAAAAAGAATGAAGAGATTAAAATATTTTTATTGGGTGCAGCTCAAGGTGTAGCGTGTCGCGCACAAAAAAAAATTAATCAAAAAATCGGAAGAGTAATTGTTGTTGATACTTATTCTCCGCCTTTTGGCTTTGAAAAAGATGAAGTAGAATGCCATAAAATAGTAGAAATTATTAATAATTCAGATGCTACTGTATTGGTAGTAGGATTAGGTGCACCTAAGCAAGAAAAATGGTTATACAAGTATAAGGATAGTTTCAAACATATTAAAATATTTATGGCATTGGGAGCGACTATTGATTTTGAGGCAGGTAATCTAAAAAGATCGCCAAAATGGATGAGTGAAATCGGATTGGAATGGTTGTTCCGGCTAATTTGTGAACCAAAAAGGCTATGGAAAAGATATTTACTAGATGATATTCCTTTTTTATTATTAATTTTAAAACAAAAATTTAATCTGTATATAAATAAAAAATCTGAGGACATTAAGCAAACTTTGTTGATTGATAAGTATTAGATAAATAAGCCATTATCAAACAAATTTATCAGCTTTATGCTCATACATTGCTGTACATAAATAGATAGGTACAAATAAATCAAACTATGTAAAAGAATGATGCAGAAGCCCCAAAGGCTTATTCAATCTCACTATTCACTACTCCCTCGTCAAGGGCACCCTTTAGGAATTTTTTTCTAATCAAAAAATTTCTAAAGGGTGCCCGTCATAACAATAATTTTTCCCAAGTATCTACTTAAGACTTTGAGGGATTGAGGTACGTAACAATGAGGCTGGTGAATTCATGCATCAACAAAGTATTGTAATTGTTGTAAGTCCTATATGTGAATAAATTAAATATAAAATCCCTGAAAAAACCGACTTTAGCCGAGTGCTTTGAGAGTTTTTGAGAGCATGCCATTGTTTTGAAAAGCGAAGCAAACAAAGCCCACATACGTGGGCTTTGTGAATGTAGCCGTACCCTTCGAGGGTGTCGGGTAAAATATTTTTTAAAAATTGGAATGCTCGCGAGTTGCTTGCATTCTGTTAAAAGCCAAGGTGTTTATTTGTGACGACTTACTTAACCTGGAGAAATGCGATAGTTAAGAGTAAAGGAAAATAATGAAAATCTCAATCAACTATTGTTTAATTTTTGTAATATTTATTCTATGGAAATCATCTCAGCTAAATTCTCTAAATAAGCTTTTCTAGATAGCATTTCAGGTGTATTACTGAGTCCGACTTTAGTTAAAATTTCTTCCCAGCGATATACCCAATCATGCCTGAGTAATGAGTTGATAATATTCTGTTTGCGTATTTTTATTAATCTTTCCGGTTGTGTATTTAAATCAGCAATTACATTTGCAATATCAATCGTATTTAATGGTACTTCAATTACAGCATCTGACCAGTTAAAATTTGTATTATAAGCGTCACAAAGCGGTGGAGTTCCAATCATTATTGCTCCTCCTGCAGCTCCTTCAAAAAAACGTGAACCTAATTCTTCTTGCCCTCCTGTTTGATTCCCACTATCAAATTTTGCTTTATTAGCAATAAAAAAACGGCTTCTCTTAATTAAATTACTATATAAAGTTCGATGTTCTTGATAATTCCTCATTTCTAAACCTTTAATAGTATCGTATAGATAAAGTAAATTTTCGCGTTGTGTTAATTCTAATAAAGATTTATGTGCCATTGGCGAACGACGACCAATACTATAAACATCGATATGCCTTTGAGGAATTTGTGGGTAAGGGCAGAACTTTATAGCATCTACGGCATAAGGTAAACTATAACAAGGACGTTCAATTAATTTACTTATAGCATCAACACTATGACTTTGAGTGGTAAATATATAATCGAAGTCTTTAGCTAGTTTTAAGCAAAGTGTAGTTTTATAATTTTCAAGTTCTTTTGCCCAAAGTTCATCTATCCACAATACTGCTTTTTTGCACTTGTCTCGCCATCCTTTAATCGCGTTAATACAGGTTATATCCCAAAAATGTTGACAAATAAAGAATAATAAATCGTATTCTTGGTCTATAACTAATTCTTTACAAGCAGACTGTAATAAATTGCTTTTACCTAAAGCTAAACCTGCACCGTTAGCGACTTTTTTGATTAATTTAGATTTAAAGCCAGATGTAGGTAGTGGTGAAAGTAGATCGGCATAATCAAAAGTATTAATTACATCTTCAAATTCGTATTCTGCTGAGCGAAAAGCTTCGGAATGACAACCCCGCATTGACACTACTAAAATACGAGGTTCTTTATGATAATTAATATAGGGATTTTGGATGTTAAAGTTTGCTTTTGATTGAAAATCCAATTTGTGAGTATTAGTTTCTAACATAGTTACAATTCATTTGTATCTAAAATCTGTTTATTGCTATTTATTGATTTGAAAATTTGATATTAAGGTAGTAGCTTGCTTAAAAGTTCTTGCTTATCGACATTTACTGTTTGCCAGTCATCCTGTAATACGCCTCCAGTACCTTTACTGTTAGGATTCCAGCACCAATAGGCAAAGCTCAATTTTTTCTCTGCAATATAATCTACAAACTTTTGTTGCCAGATACCTTCTTTGGATTTGCTATCAACGTGATATCCACCAAATTCACCAACGAAAATGGGAGCGATACGCTTTGTGGCAATATAGTGAAATCCTATTTCCCAACGCTGGTAAAGATTGCTGGGAAATTCTGAACTTTGAAACCAAGAGACTCTTTCACCACCGTATTCATGAGGAGAATAGACTAGCTTATTAGGTTTTTTTAGATGTACGGGATATTCTCGAACACCCTCTAAATTTGCGCCCCAAAAGTAACCATGCTGTCGTTGGTTGGGTACATTTTTCTCTACTCCCTCTACCACAATCAACCAGTTAGGATTTACCTGAAGAATCTTATCTCCAGCTTTTTGTGCTGCTAAGCGCCAATCCGTTGAAGTGTCATTGCTTCCCCAACTTGCACTACCGTGGGGTTCGTTTTTCAAATCTGCACCAATCACGTTGGGTTGATTTTTATAACGTTGTGCTAAAAGAGTCCAAGTGTTTATCCAATCTTCCTCTGTAAAACCATCTCCATACCATAGTTCTGAAATATGCCCGTCTTTTAAACAATGACTATCTAATAAAATTAGTAATCCCTGTTTTTGTGCCTCTTGGATAATTAAATCCATAACTTGAATAGGAGTTTTCCCATATAATTCGGTGTTGGCACCAATAGAAAAATCAACACCGCTAATATCTGAGGAATTGAGCGCTTCTACTGAATAAGGCAAGCGAATTAAGTTATAGCCCAAGCTTTTTATCTGACTGAGCATTTCTTTGTAGTCTCTTACCCATAAACCATGAGGTACATGGGTATCAATTTCCATGCCAAACCAGTTAATACCGTGTAGTGAGACTACTTTACCTCTAGCATCAATAATCTGAGAATTTTGTGCGGATAAGGGAGACACAATGTTAGTAGCTGCTATTGAGGTAGTACTTTTATAAAAAAAACAAAAACTGAAAATTATACACAGACACCCAAGTACTAAGCTACTTTTGGGCTTTATACTTTTTCGAGGAATATTGCATAACAGGCTCCAGATAGCCTGGGCACTCATAAGTAATAAAATGCCCAACCGTCGAAAGATATTCCATTTTACCAAGATGTATATGAGACGACTGAACATTTTCTGCATTTGGATCTCCCTAAAAGCTTGAGTAGGCTAAGGTTAAATGGGTATAAAAGCTAAACAATGTATAAATTAAGCAGCAATTGTTGTCTGCTCTTATTTATAGGTAAATCCAATATTTTGAATTAAACCGAGTTAATTGCACTCTTTACACTCTTATAGAAATGTTCTCGCCGAAGCAGGGACCATGTCAACCTGTTGTTAAGAAGTTTTGCGCGTTCTGCCTCATGTAGATGGGATTTTTTATTAAACGCTAATAACTGCATTAAACTAAGAGCAAAAGTTTCTGATTCATCGGCTATTTTTATAGCAGAAGGATAGTCATAAATTCCGCGCATTGCAATAGTTGTAGCCACTATTGGACTTCCTGAAGCGATAGCATCAAGAGTTTTAATTTGAATTCCACCACCACTAATAGAAGGAATAGCGATAACTTTGGCTAGGGCCATAAATGCTTGTGCATCGGTGACAAAGCCGCAATATTTTACATTTGGATATCGTTCGAGTAACCATTTAGCACCACTTCCAGCAACATGAATCGATATATTCTTGGGTAAGTAAGGATAAACTGCTTTGAAAAACCATTCTAAACCTGACTTATTTGCTTTCCAAGTCCAGCTGCCTATTATTCCAATATCACAGTTTTTAGTTACAGAATTTTTTGGTGCTATTGTCCAACTAGAAGGAAGATGAAAAACTTGACTAGTCTGATTTTGAGTATAAAAGTAGTTAGCATCATGGGATGTCAGCGTCCATACTTGTTTGGCTGAAATAGCCAAATTATCTTCCATCTTTTTGATCAGATTGGCTTCTCTTTTATATATATATTTGGATAAATATTTTTGTGCATTTTGTAACTGTGATTCATAAAGTTGATGTTCTACATTATGAGCAATAAATATTACTTTAGACTTGATATTTAATAAAGGTAATAACCAACCCAATTGGGCATGATCGATGATGATAATCTCATATTGACCAAGCTGTAATATATTTCGGATTTGTTGGAAATATTTTTTAGAGTAATACTTAGCTGCTGAATAAGGAAGCCGCTTTAAAAAACTTAAAGCCATCCATAAAAACGAATGATATTTAGATTTCTCTGTTTCTATATATCGTTTTTCAATTACAACTTCATTCTCATTTTGAGAATTGGTATCGCCGAAGCGCTGATACCCTAAAACTAATACTTCATGTCCGCAGTATTTTAAAGCCTTAATAAAGGACTGAGATGCGATTTCCCCACCAGTTCTTTTTCTACTTGGAAGAACTGTTGTTAAATATAATATTTTCATCAGTTAGCGATGGATTAAATTAATGATTTAATATCTGATACAACTTCTTGTATTACTTGAGTGCCAAATATGGATTCTAATAGTTTTTTCTCGATGTGAATTTTGCGATAATTGGAAAGTAAATGAACAATTGCTGCTGCAAAATCTTGTGTATCAGAAGCAATTGTAAAATACTGTCGAGTTGAAAGAGGTAAACCCGCTATTCCTTGTGGTGTAGAGACAATTGGTTTACCAGTCATCAACATTTCTAAGGATTTAATACTAACACCACTACCGGTTAAAACTGGATTAATTAAAATTCGTCCGGAATTATAAATTTCTGTAGAGGATGGGGGATTGATACTTAAGTATACGCCATCAATATCTTCACATAGCTGTATAATTTTATTTATCGGTTTTGAACCAGCAATTAAAACTCTGATATTAGATAATTTCGAGCGAACTTCAGGAAGAATTTTAGTTAAAAACCAAATAATACCCGCTACATTATTATTAGAATATAGATTTCCTAAAAAAACAATATCATATTGAGGATATACCTTATTATTCTGATAATTTTCATCTATATGATGAGGTTTATTAAATTCTATTAAAGGTGGTAGATAACGTCCATTTCTAAAACCTTGAGATTTCCAAAATTTTAAATCGTCTGGGGAAATATCATAAAATAAAAGGCTATTTGTTAGCAGTGATTTTTCATAATTTTCTAAATGAGATACGGATAAATATCTTTTGATTTTACTCGTACCTATTGCTGAGGTAAATAATCGTCGATAATAGAGATGTTCAATATTATGGCAACGAGTCACTATAGGTATATCTAGGTGATGGCTTAGTTTAGATGCCACATCTCCACCATGAATACCATCTAACCAAATAATATGAGGTTTAAAAATATTAACTTCAGAAACTAAATGATGTAATTCTTGACCTCTAACTAGTCTGGAGGTAACTTCTAGAGGATAGCGAAATAGATTAAAAAGTCTGCAAGTTTTAGCCTGTAAACTATATTTAAATGGAATAAAATACATAGAAGTGACATATTTTTTTATTTCGGCTAATTCTTGATAGTGCGGAACTTGATTAAACCAACATATAAGCTGCAATTCAACACCAATCTTGGAAAAAGCTTTTATCCTTCGCCACATATCTATCCTTCCGCCATGAATCGCAGGATAAGGGATGTCATGGCATACTAAAGTCATCTTCATATTTATATGTTTTTATTAGTTAAGCTAAGGGAATAGGGAATAAGGAATAGGGAGTAGAGAGTAGGGAATAGGAAACAACAACTGATAAAGCCTCATATTATTTCTGTTTGGTAAATGCTTCCATATTCAGCCATTCTTCCTCGATAGCAGAAGAACTATAGTATTGATAACTTTTAGCTTGCTGATACTCTATAACTAGGGAAAAAACTGTAGAAACGTAAACTATCCAGAAAATACTGTTAGTTTCTACTAGAGTACTTTCACTGATGTTGTACATAACTAAAAAAGTTAAATACATTAAGGGCCAAATTCCCTCTATACATCTAGTGATTCGCAACCACATTATTCCTTTAAAAAAGGTAGTAATAAAACTCAATAAAAATACTGATAAGCCTGCAATACCTAACTCTACGAATAAATCCATAAAGCCGTTATGTCCGTAAGGACATTCCCATGCAAGAGTGCGCCAAAGATAAGCAGTTATTTCATTATCCCAATCTCTCCAGACAGCGTTAAATCCATAACCGAACCAAGGGCGCTCCCAGATTAAATCAAACATTGCACTCCATATATCCGTACGCCCAGTTAGTGTTAAATCCTTCCCTAATGCATCCGCGACAACAGGCAAGTTATCTAATAAAAAAGTAGATATACTCCCTACCGTCAGTATCAATGCGATCGCTAAAGGTATTAACTGGTTGTAATTGCGCCGCCAACTTTTGTAGAGAGGCAAAATAGCTGTTAGAGATAGAAAAACTACTAAAGACGACTTAGAAGTCGAAAGTACGATTAAAGCGATAGAAAGAATGTATCCAGCCCAAGGAATCCACCGATATCTCAAATTATGAATAGGATTGCTCATCGCCACAAAGAAAAATACCATGCTGCTGAGAACCATTAATCGTCCTAAGATATTTTTGTGGGACATTATTCCGCGCCAAGTACCCGCATGAATACCCCCTTCTTGAACAGTCATTAAGCCAAATTTCGGTAGTCCGATCGCAAACATAAAGCTCAGTACAACTACTATGCCCAGCGCCACTGCAAATAGCTGTAATTGTTCTCTTAATGTGAAGCGCATTGCCATATAGACGGCAAATACACTTGTTCCTAAAAGAAGTACGCTACGTCGTGGAGTAATGTCAGGTGCAAAAGTCCACGATATTGAGGCTAAAACAATTCCTAAAAATAGCCATATCCAAATATCTTTTTGTGCAGCACGGACAAAATTTTTCTGATGCACCACTATTAGCAAGAAAGTAATTGTATAGACTCCTAAAAAAAACTTGGGACTATAGGGATCGCTACTAATACCCCCTCCATTTCCACCTTCTATAAGTACTGGTATTAAAGCACTTGTAGAAAGAAAAAGAGTAAATACAACGAATATCTTTTCGGCTAGCTTTGGTCTTTTTGGCATACCGAATATATTCCTCAAAAATATTAATTTTTCATGAAATAAAATACCTAAAAATTAAAGGTATTGCTAAACTTCATAATTATTTAAAGCCAAGTCACTAATGAAGTTTTTTAATTAATGAACCAAGTAAGTGGTTTTGTCAATAGATATATTTGAGTTCATATAACCCTTATAATTTAGGTTTAATCACTTCATATTTTTGAGAAATAAATAGCTATTAAAACCTTGTAATTATTATTATGCAATGCTTGCAGAGTTCTGTTCGTATATAACATTTTATAGATACTGAATAGATTCTTTAAATAATTATGCGTATTTTTACTTTTTTTAGTTATAGCAGATCATAAAGATTTTACTTAATCTTCATCGGCTAGTTTTATTTCAGTAAAGATTTTCTTAAGTAGAGTTCACTTTCGAGGAACCGAGATATGTTGAGGATATCTGTGATTATCAAGTTTCAAATAAGATTGTCCTAGCTTGTCAGAAGAATTATTTAGATGTAGTAATATGCAAATACCGCAAAGCGAAACATTTAAATTTAAATATTGCGTTTATTGAACAGTATAAGGATTTTCCATTGAGTAAAGTAAGCTTTTAAACCCAGAGCCTTCTGAGTGAGAGCATCTGATCGTAAAGTACCTCTCTCACCAAGGGGTAAAAGGTAAGATATCCAAAGTAACATTTCTACTTTTTTATTTCACTCAATTGAAATCCACTATATAAAGATTACTACCGTTAATCGCTAATATTTGATAAAAATCTAAGTAGGTCTTCTTATATTTTAATTTTTGGATTGGCAAAAAACTTATTTGCAATTAGTTTATTTACCGAAAGTGTATATTAAATTGTTTTGAATGGGATTTTGAATGGAAACGAAAATGCCAGCAAAAGAACAAGGTTTACAGCGCTTAAAACAGACTAATTCTTTAACTAGAGAACCGTATTGGTTATTACAAAGACCTTTAACTGTTCAAGAAGAAAATATTAGTTATGGTCATATTTTCTCGATATTACGCCGTCGAGTTGTTTTGATTGCTAGCGTGGCAGTGATGGTGGCTGTAGGGGCTGTTATCTGGTGTGCAAATCGTACTCCTAAGTATGAAGGTAAATTTCAATTACTAGTCGAACCTTTAAGGAGTTCCGAAAGCGAACTGCTAGTTTTACTGTCTCAAACTCTCCAGCAAGATGTAAATAAAATTACTAGGCAAAATAACACGGCTCTAGATTATCAGGCTTTATTAGAGGTTTTAAAAAGCCCGAAAATTATAGAACCCGTGGTTGAGGAAATTCAGACTCAATACCCAGGGGTTAGCTATAGCAAATTGATTGGAGGTAGCAAATCTGGTAGAGTACCAACCAGCGTTAAAGATGGACAGTTACATATTAGTCGTCTTACTCAGGGTGAAATTGAATCTAGAGTTATAGAAATTCGCTACAAAGATACTAATCCTCAAAAAGTTCTATTTGTATTAGATAAAGTATCTCAAGCTTATCGGAAATATAGTCTAGAGCAACAGCAAACCCATTTACGTCAGGGAATCAAATTTGTAGAACAACAGATTCCAAAACTGCGATTGCGAGTAAATACGCTACAAGGAGAAATGCAGCGTTTTCAGCAGAATTACGGTGTATTTAATCCCGAACTTCAAGGCGAACAATTACTTAACAGAGTCGATCGACTTCAAGAAACGAAAATTGAAGCCAATAAACAACTCGCAGAGGCAAAATCGCTTTATGCTTCCCTAGAAAATCAGTTAGGAATGCCGCAAAATGCAGCAATTGCTGCTTCAGCTTTGAGCGAATCACCACAATATCAACAGATTCTTAAACGGATTCGAGACATAGAAGCTGAAATTGCCACGGAGTCAGTACGTCTTAGCGATGCTAACCCAGTAATGCAGTCTCTACGACAGCAACGGCAGAAATTAATCCCTTTATTGGAAAGAGAAGCGCAATTAGCTTTGGGTGGAAATGTTTCTCAAGGAATGCTTAATCCTCAAGTTGGAACTTATCAAAATTCAGTTCGCCGGGGATTGATTCAAAAAATGGCTGAAACTGCCAATCAGATTCAGCTATTAGAAGCAAGCTTGGAAGCAACCGATAATGCTTTGGTTCAATTAAATGAACAAATTAAAGAATATCCGGCTGTTGCTGGTAGATACGCTAATTTGCAGCGAGAATTACTAGTTGCTACCGATACTCTCAAGCAGCTTTTAGGCAAACAAGAAGCTTTAAGAGTAGATGCTGCTCAGCAAGAAGTTCCTTGGGAGTTAATTATGCCTCCAAGACTACCGCAAGATAAAAATGGTCAAATTGAGAAGGCGAATGCTTTATCGGGTAAGCTTGATATTATTTTAGGAGGAGCGGGAGGTTTACTCTTAGGTGTTTTAGCAGCTTTTCTTCTAGAAAATGCTCAGAATGTTTTCCACGATTCCCAAGAAGTTAAGCGAACTGCGAAACTGCCTTTGTTAGTTACAATTCCTTACCTAAAGGAGTTGAAAATGTTACCAGCTGCCGATAAGGAATTAGTTTATGCACTTGAAAAAGACGAGCATTTACTTGTTGAAGGTGGGATTATTAAAGGTGGAGACTACAAAGCTTCTCCCTACATGCAAGCTTTTTACTCCTTGTATACCAAAATTCAAGTTTTAAAAGAAGAAATGGAAGTTTCTTCATTAGTAATTACATCAGCGAATCCAGGAGAAGGTAAATCTACGGTAGCAACGACTTTTGCTAAAACAGCCGCCGAAGCTGGTTTAAGGGTGTTATTGGTGGATGCTAATTTACAAAATCCTCAAGTGCATCAAAGCTTGGGTTTGATAAATACCCAGGGATTAAGCGAAGTACTTTCCAAAGGAATAGAAATGAATGATGTAATTGGGCAATCCCATGATGAAGAAAATTTATTCGTCATCACCGCAGGAGAGGCACCGCGTAATCCTGCAAAGTTGTTTTCTTCACCCAGAATGCAAAATTTTGTTAAGCGTACGCAAGCTGAATTTGATTTAGTTGTTTACGACACACCTCATATTTTAGGACGTTTAGACGCTAGTATTTTGGCTACTCACGCGGATGGAATTTTGATGGTTGTGGGGCTGGGTAAAACTGTTCGTGCAACACTAACAACAGCATTGGATGAATTGCAAGCTGGGCGCAATCGGGTTTTGGGTTTAGTTACCAATACTATTAAGTCTTAGCTAATCGGTTAAAGCCTAGAAATATAGATTATGGGCAGATCAAAATTTAATAACCTCTTAAAGCAGAAGTTGTGAATTTTCTAAACGCAATCAGCAGATATATCAAGAAAAGAGTATCTAGCCAGTTCATTCGTAATCTCGGCTGGTTAGGTATGGCTGAGATATGTTATAGAGTCTTACGCTTAGGATTAGTAGTGATTATAGCCAGGTTTTTAACTCGCTATGATTACGGTTTGGGAGCGATTATTCTCGCCGTGCGCGAGTTTGCGATTACTTTTTCGGATGTAGGTATCGGCGCAAAAATTATTCAAGCCTCGGAAAAAGAGCTTCCCCAGTTATGTAATTCTGCTTTTTGGCTAAACTGGCTGGTTTTTGTCAGTTTATTCATTATTCAGGCTATTGCAGCATTACCTATTTCTTTGATTTATGAAAGTACAGATATTATTTTTCCAATTATTGCTACTGGAATCGCTTATTTAATTTGGCCTATTCAAGGTATTCAAAAAACTTTAATTCAAAGAGAAAATCGTTTTAAAGTTATTGCATTCACTGATACTATTCAATACAGTATTTCCAGTATTTTGACGGCAATATTTGCTGTTATGGGTATGGGAGTATGGGCTTTTGCTCTACCAGTAGTAATAGTTGCACCTTTAGAGGTCGTAATATATCACAAATATCATGATTGGCGACCTAGTAAAGGATTTACAACATTATATTGGAAGGAGATATTAAGTTTTGGCAAAAATATTCTTGGCGTTGGATTGTTAAAAACGTTGAGAAACAACTTAGATTATTTGATAGTTGGACGTTTTGTAGGTATTGAAGAGTTAGGAATTTACTTTTTTGGGTTCAACGCTGGTTTAGGAATTAGTTTAAGTATCATCAATGCAATTAGCGCGGTAATGCTACCTCATTTATGTGCGGCGCGTACAGAATGGGTTGAATTCCAGCATCGTTATCTCCACAGTCTCAGAACTATTGCTTTTATAATTGTTCCTTTTGTTTTATTTCAATCTAGTTTAGCTCCTATTTACGTTCCTATTGTGTTTGGTAAACAGTGGATACCGGCTATACCTATTTTGGTAATAATTTGTTTATCGGCAATTCCACGCCCTTTTGCAAATGCAGCGTCTCAATTATTAGTAGCGATTGGCAAACCTCATTTAGATTTACGTTGGAACGTCATATTTACCAGTTTCTTTGCTCTAGCGTTATTTATGGGGGTTAAAAGTGAAGTTATTGCGAATACTTTACTGAGTGTCGATGCTATTAACAATTTGACATTAATGTTAGGAGAACATTGGAAAGTTATTGGTATAGCCACATCTGTTTTATTCGTTCATATGATTTTTCTACCGTTTTTTACCATATGGGCTACGCGTTTTGTTTTTCCTAATAAATTACAGAAGTTGTGAAGATTGAAGAGATATCACATCCAATTATTTAGCATGTTCATAACATATTTTTCAATCATAGTAACGAAGAAGGAAAGCACAAAGTAACACAGAGTATTTGAATTCATATGTTGAATCATTATGAGGGAAAAGAAAAGGATATCAGTATAAATTAACAAATCATAAATTTATATAATTTCTTCTGTGGGTGACTTTAAAGCCATCTATGGGAGATTTTATTTTTATTAATGAACGTCAATAGAAATTGTCATTAAGGAAAATATCTGTAAATATCCTTTCTTTGCAACGCTCTAACAAAAACAATTACATCATCATAAATTCTTAACCCAATTCTGTAGTCACCAATTCTAATGCGATAATAATCACCGTCGGCTTTCAGTTTTTTTATATTATTAATTTCTCCAATATTTTCTGCATTTTCAACTTCTTCAATTACTGTTTATATTCTTTGCAGCAAAATTTAATCTCTAATTTTACTCAAATATTTTTCAACGCTTTTTCTGAATTCAACATTCATGGGTTATTTCGCAGAATATTAAAAATCGCTTCTCGACTTACTGTTTCCGTATCTTCACCTTCTTTGATAGCTTTTGCCAAAGCTATATCTTCAATAACTTCTGCGAATAAGTCGGAAAATACTTCTTTATTTTCTTGGATTGCTTCAAGCAATGCGGTTTTAAATATTTACTTAATTTTATCTGAGTCAAGATTCAATTCTGTCATATTATTGGCTTGAATACACTTTGAATCGATGTTAGCACGCTCGAATAGATTAAAGGTTCAAGGTTAAAGGTTATAATTATTCTCCTTGTCCCCTTGTCCCTTTGTCTCCCCATCCCCTAATCTTTATTCCCCTAAACTACTCACCGCTTCCATAAACTGTTGAGAAACAAAGGGTAAAATTTCTCGACTTTTAGCGTTTGCTTTCCCTTCTGTAAATACTACTAATAAATAAGGACGCTTATCCGGTATCTCAATATAAGCTGCATCGTGAAATACTGAAGAAGTCCAACCTCCTTTTGACCATATTTTTGCAGACTGTGGAAGAGCACCACCCAAAAAACCGGTAATTTGATCTTCTTCTACATCTTTTGGTAACTCTTCGGGGTTTAAGCTCCGCTTCATGGTATTCATCATTTCTTGGGAGCGTGTTGCACTTACTGCAACCCCGCCGACAATAGCGTGCAATAATCTGGCGATCGCATTGGTAGTTACCATATTGCGATTTTCCAATAACTCTCCGTAAAATGCCCGTTCTCTTCCGTAAGGACCATCACCCCAAGTTTTTTGACATACATTTACTGTCTGTAATTCTTCCCATCCCAAAGACTGTAAATAGCGGTTGACGAAATGGCGCTGCTGTTTCCAAGTTTCAAATGGTCCTGCCGGTAATTCTGGTCCCGAAGTGGTGCCTGTTAATACGTCTACAATCAAACTTGTGGCATCATTACTCGAATCCACTATCATATCCCGCATGGCTCGCTCTAACTCAGCAGAACTCTCAACCATTCGTTTTTCTAGCCATTCATGTACCGCCAGCAAATAAAATAATTTAACCACAGAAGCCGGATAAATTCTTTCTACACCGCGATAAGTAAAACCACGTACCGGATGACTCCAAAAAGCATTTGGAGTTAAAGCTCCACCAGTATTTACAGGTACCGGTGGGTCGTAGATAATCCAAGTTAAAGCAATTTGGTTACGAGCTAACCTAGGAAATTCTGCCCAAGTAGCCTCTAAAATACCATTACCCAGTTTTTCAAGTTGTTCGTCGCTTTTAAAGAAAAACATAACCACCGTCCGATTGTGAATTAAATTTCGTTGTCAACACTTACAGATTTTTATGGTTTCTCAAGAGAAATTGCAAGGAAACGTTGAATATGTAACACAAGCCGATCTGAATATCTACGATTCTCCCGAATGTCAGGATTTGTCAACTCAAGGGGAGAAAGGAAGATATTTACGGGTAATGGTGGAAACTTTAAATCAAACTTCTGTACAGGTATGCTTGTGTGAAGATGATTACCCTGGTTGGCTAGCGATCGCCGATTTGAATTTTTTATCCCCAGCGGTTGAACCATTACAAGCTAAATCATTTTCAGAAGCTGAAATAAAGCAACTTATACCCTCCGTTATCGCCTTTACTCACCAAGCCATGGAACAACCAAATTACTACCTTTGGGGTGGTACTGTGGGACCGAATTATGATTGTTCGGGATTGATGCAAAAGGCGTTTGCTTCGGTAGGAATTCGCATACCTAGAGATGCTTACCAGCAAGAACCTTTTGTGCAAGAAGTTTGTACTGTGGAGAATTTCGATCCACAATCTTTACAGGTTGGCGATCTAATATTTTTCGGCACTCCTCAAAGAGCGACTCACGTAGGGCTTTATTTAGGAGATGGTAAATACATCCATAGTTCAGGCAAAGATAAAGGACGAAATGGTATTGGGATCGATTGTCTTTCGGAACAGGGAGACGAGGTTAGTCAGTCATATTATCAGCAGCTACGAGGCGTAGGAAGGGTGGTAAGCAGTTACATCCCACAAAAAGGCTAAGGATAAAACTAATGATGAGAAATGGGTTTGTTTCTGGAAGATTACTTGGAGAAGAAGGTGCAATGGTTTCTGTTCCCGATGTTTCGGTGGTAGTTCCGGTGCATAACGAAGTAGAAAGTTTACCTCATTTACTAGAGGCTATTTCATCTACTTTGATTGAAAATAATTTAAGTTACGAAATTATTTGCATTGATGATGGTTCTACGGATGGTTCCATAAAACTTCTTAAAGAACAGGCACAATCGCGCCAAGATCTCAAAAGTATAATTTTGCGACGCAATTACGGTCAAACTGCGGCAATGGCTGCCGGTTTTTATCATGCACGGGGCAAATATATTGTATCTTTAGATGCCGATCTACAGAACGACCCTGTTGATATCCCCATGCTATTAGCAAAGTTAGAAGAAGGTTATGACTTAGTCAGTGGTTGGCGGAAAAATCGCCAAGATGCAGCGTTAACCCGCTTACTACCTTCTAAAATTGCTAACTGGTTAATTCGCCGCATTACCAGCGTTAACATTCATGATTATGGTTGTTCTCTAAAAGCATATCGTGCCGAACTTGTAGCGGATATGAATTTATACGGCGAACTACACCGTTTCTTACCCGCCTTAGCCTATATCGAAGGTGCAAGAATTACCGAAATGCCCGTACGCCACCATGCACGTCGTTTTGGTAGCAGTAAATATGGTTTAGGTCGTACTTTCCGAGTAGTAATGGACTTATTCACCATCGCTTTCATGAAGAAATTCCTCAATCGTCCGATGCACGTTTTTGGACTTTGGGGTTTAATCTTCATGGCTTGTGGTGGTGTAATGAGCATTTATCTAACCTGGGCAAAATTAGGATTAGGTGAGAACATTGGCGATCGCCCTTTATTAATCTTGGCTGTATTACTCTTGGTAACTGGAGTACAGCTATTTTGCTTCGGTTTACTCGCTGAGTTGTTAATGCGTACTTACCACGAATCCCAAGGTAGACCAATTTACCGCATCCGGGAAGTTGTGGGGAATAAGGGGCAAATGTCTTTGAAGTAGAAAGTTAATTTAAATTAAATATGTAAATAATTAGACGTAGTATGTAAGAAATGCTGCGTCTTTTTAATGTTTTACTTAGTTGTTTTTTAATCCCAATACAGTTCAGATAAGCAATATTCTCTCCCGCTGCTCCCCCTGCAAGTCTTGCACAGATCAATTTCTTAACTGAACCGTATTGTTTTTATTCCACATTCCGCACCCTAGCTGTTAATGAAGAAATTTTTGCATCCCGTTATTTTAATTCTATTGAGTTTATTGCTAACAATTAGCCCTAGCTTGATAACCTACAAGTTCCAGTGGCAAAATTCAAGAGCTATTGCTATGAATGATCCAAATTATCTAACCCAAGAGTTAGAATGGCAAAATCCACAAATTTTTGGAATTAACAAAGAACCGGATCATGCAACATTAATTCCGTTTAGTAATGAACAGGATGCTTTGACTTTTGATAGAAGCAAATCAAAAAACTTTATCCTCTTAAATGGTGAGTGGGATTTCCAATTCAAAGAAAGTCCACTTCAGGTAAATAAAGATTTTTATAACACTAAAAGCTGGAAAAAAATAGAAGTTCCTTCCAATTGGCAATTAAAAGGATACGGGAAGCCTATTTATACCAATATCAAGCATCCTTTTCCCACTAATCCTCCTTATGTACCAGAGGATAAAAACGAAACTGGCCTTTATCGAAAAGAGTTTTTTTTACCTACAGAGTGGAATAATAAAGAAATATTTATTCACTTTGATGGAGTCCAATCTGCTTTTTATCTCTGGGTAAATGGGAACAAAGTCGGTTACAGCGAAGGTAGTATGACTCCTGCTGAATTTAAACTTAACCCATATCTCCAAGAAGGTAAAAATCAAATTGCCGTGGAAGTAATTCGTTGGTCTGATGCTTCTTATTTAGAAGATCAAGACTTCTGGAGATTAAGTGGCATCTACAGAGATGTATATTTATTTGCGACCCCTCAAGTAGCAATTAGAGACTTTTTTGCTAAATCCACTCTAGATAGTTCTTATCAAAACGGGGTATTAAATTTAGAAATTGATGTTAATAATAATATCCAAAAAACTGCCTCTAAATATGTAGTCAAAGTCAATCTTTACGCACCCAATAACCAGATCGTATTTTCAGAGAGAATAAATTTACCCAAAAAAATCGCTAGTCAAAGTGAAGCTAGAGTCAGCTTAAACAAAATAATTGACTCGGTTAAACCTTGGAGCGATGAACAACCTCACCTATATAAATTAACTTTAACTTTATTAAATAATAAAGGTGAGGAAATCAATGCTATCAGTAGTAAAATTGGTTTTCGGACTACAGAAATTAAAAATGGTCAATTTTTACTCAATGGCGTTCCAGTATTAATCAAAGGGGTAAACCGTCACGAATTCGATCCTGACAATGGTAGAGTTGTCACCAAAGAAGACATGATTCGTGATATTAAACTGTTAAAACAAAATAATTTCAACGCTGTTAGGACTTCTCACTATCCAAATGTACCGCTTTGGTATGAACTTTGCGATGAATATGGTATTTATCTCATGGATGAAGCTAATGTAGAAAGTCACGAATTGTGGAAATGGAAAAATATCATTCTAGCAAATAATCCTGAGTACTATAACTCCTTTATTGATAGAGGGATTTCTATGGTAGAACGAGATAAAAATCATCCCTCTATTATCATTTGGTCATTAGGAAACGAAGCAGGGATTGGGAAAGCTATTAGAAATATGGCAAATGAAATGAAGCAAATTGATGATAGTCGTCCCATCCATTATGAAGGTAGATTTCCTTACAAGATGAGAAGTTTACCTGAATTTGATTTCATTTCTAATATGTATGTAGGGGTTGAAGACATGATCTATCTCACTGAAAAAGATCCAACCAGACCTGTGATTTTGAGTGAATATTCTCACTCTATGGGAAACTCTACAGGAAATTTTTATAAATATTGGGATTTAATTGAAAATCCTAAATATCCAAGAATACAAGGTGGTTTTATCTGGGATTGGGTAGATCAAGGACTAAGAAAAACAACTGAGGATGGAGTGGAATATTTCGCTTATGGCGGTGATTTTGGTGATATTCCTAATGACAAAAACTTTTGTATAAATGGTCTGGTATTACCCGATAGAATTCCTTCTCCTGATTTATTAGAAGTGAAAAATGTTCAAGATTTTATCGATGTGATACCTAAGGATATTAAGGTAGGAAAAGTCAAAATAAAAAACAAATATCACTTCACTAATTTAAACTTTGTTACTCTCAAGTGGGCTTTAATAGAAAATGGTACAATTCTGCAAACGAGTGAAATTCCAAATCTGAACATTCCGGCTTTATCTGAACAAGCTATTAATATTCCTTTTTCACAACCTACACTAAAGCCTGGTAAAGAGTATTGGTTAAACTTCAGCTTCCAATTAAAAGAAGATACACCTTGGGCAAATAAAGGATTTGAAATTGCCAAAGACCAGTTGAAATTACCTTACAATAAAATTCCCCAGCCACTTGTTAATGTAATGAATTTTGATGAAATTGAAGTCAAAGAAAATAATCAAAATATATCAGTAGAAGGAATCGACTTTGCGATTACCTTAGATAAAGCACAAGGAATCTTTAATTCTTGGGTTTATCAAGGAAAAGAAATGCTCGCAAGAGGACTTAAATTGAACCTTTGGAGAGCACCTATTGATAATGATGGTAGTGAAATCTTCGATGGTATGTATGCTGCTCAATGGTATGATAATGCTCTCGACAAAATGGATTATAAAAACTTAACTTATCAGATTAAGAAGCTGTATGGAAATAGGGCTGTCAAAATAACTGTAAAAGGTACTTTAGGTTCTGATAAACCCATGAAATTCCACTTCTTTACAAATTACACAATTTTTGGTGATGGGGAAGTTTTTGTAGATAATACGGTTATAAATGACAATAATGAATTAATGTCTATCCCTAGAATAGGAATGAATATGATTGTTCCCAAAGAAATGGATAATTTTCAATGGTATGGGAGGGGAATTCACCAGTCTTACCAAGATAAAAAACAAAGTGCTTTTATCGGTGTTTACTCCAACCAAGTTACTGATAACTATTGGGCATACATCAAACCACAAGAAAATGGCAATAAAACTGATGTCAGATGGGCGACTTTAACCAATGATAATAGGGTGGGTTTTTTAACTAATACACAAGAAAAAATCAACGTTAGCGCACATCACTATTCTCTGGAAAATCTGACTAATGCCAAACATACTTCCGAAGTCAAAGATTCTGGTAACATCACTTTTAATATTGATTATAAGCAAATGGGAGTTGGGGGAGACGATAGTTGGAGCCCCAGGATTCATCAAGAATTCTTACTGAAAGATAAGTATTACCGATATAGCTTCACTATTAGACCAATTGATTTAAAGAGTCAATCATTAGAAAAATTATTAGAAAAAAATCTTCCTTTCTTGCGTTGAAGTTGATTACTGTAACCAGCGTACCGCTTGCGTGAGTCAAAAGTATTATAGGATAAGCTTTTCAACCTTTTGAAACGGGTGCGCTATAACTGCCTTTGCTGTACTAGTCGATTTCTTTATAAACCAGTAATTTCACCAATACAGTATATCTTCTGATTTTGTTATATAAATTAATGTAACATAGACTTTATAGTTTTTTATTTGTTCGGAATTGTCGAACCATAAGTAAAAAACTATAAATCGCAAACCTCACACAATATTTGCATCTGCCGTGAAAGTTTTATTCTCACTTGATAGTCAAGTACGGCGAAACCTGCTGGCTTTATTTGCAGCAGGTTTATTATTTTGGGCTAGTTTATCGTCATTGTTACCAACTTTACCGCTTTATATCGAAGATATTGGAGCAACAAAGCAGCAAATTGGTGTTATAATGGGGAGCTTTGCTATTGGATTATTGCTATTTCGCCCATTTTTAGGTCAATTAGCAGATAAACGCGGTAGAAAAATCGTATTGATAATCGGTATTTTATCAGCAGCGATCGCTCCTATCGGCTACAATTTTGTCCAATCGATACCGCTGTTAATCACAATCCGCGCCTTCCACGGTATCAGCATTGCGGCTTTTTCCACTGCATTTTTGGCATTAGTTGCAGATATCGCACCCGTAGAAAATCGTGGCGAATTAATTGGCTACATGAGTCTAGTTAATCCAGTTGGTTTAGCAATTGGGCCAGCATTCGGGGGTTATTTAATGGAAGCTTATGGTTACACTCCGTTATTTATATTCTCTACCGCTTTAGGTTGTCTGGGATTGTTATGTACCGTGCCAATTATTAATCCAGTGGTAGATGCACAGGATCAAGTTGTAAATAAGGATATTCCATTTTGGCAAAAGTTAATTAGTCCTAGAGTCAGAATTCCCGCGATTATAATGCTGATAATCGGTTTTACTCTTGGTACCTTACACACTTTCGTACCATTATTTATCAAATCAACCGGAGCAGATTTGAACCCAGGATTATTTTACACGGCAGTGGCGATCGCCAGTTTTTGTTCTCGATTATTTTCCGGAAAAGCTAGCGATCGATTTGGCCGCGGTTTATTTATTACTCTGGCTTTAGTTTGCTATACTTTGGCAATGATACTATTATGGACTGCCAATCGCTCGGAGGATTTTTTATTGGCAGCAACTGTTGAGGGAATTGGTGGTGGTACGATAATTCCCATGATGGCAGCGATGATAACAGATAGAGCTTATGCTCACGAAAGAGGACGGATATTTAGTTTGTGCATGATCGGTTTTGATATTGGTGTTGCTCTTGCTGGCCCAGTTTTTGGTATAGTTGCTCAAGAAATTGGCTATCGTAATATATTCGGATTTAATTTTTTTATTACCTTCGCAGCGGTGATTATCTTTATTACTTTATCGAGTAAAAATTTACCGGCTTCTTTACGTTTCGCTTTTGGACGTGGTGTTGATGTTTACTCGTTAAATAAGTTAACAGTGAACAGTCAACAGTGAACAGTATTGTGTAGGGTGCTGTTACGGCCCGTTGTATGTATTATTTGAGGTTAAATTTTTGATAATGCCGTAACGCACCATTCTAATAGCAGTATCCTGTAGGGTGCTGTTACGGCTCCTGAGTATATATTATTTGAGGTAAAATTTTTGATAATGCCGTAACGCACCATTCTAATGACAGTACCATGACAGTTAACAGTTAGGAGTTAGGAGTACTGATAACTTGCACCATTGCCAATTCTATCAAGTCCGGCTAATTACTTATTACTCCTTACTTATTACTCCTTACTTATTACTCCTTACTTATTACTCCTTACTTATTACTCCTTACTTATTACTCCTTACTCCTTACTCCTTACTTATTACTCCTTACTCCTTACTGTGCACCAGTTCGTAACATATACTAAAAAAGATAAGAGCGAAAAGTCAAATTTCTTAACTCTTCGCTCTTAATTTCTGACTCTTTAAAAAACGGGCGAGAAGGGATTCGAACCCCTGACACCGTGGTCCGTAGCCACGTGCTCTAGTCCACTGAGCTACACGCCCTCACTAGAATTCCATAATAACATATGTCAGCCACATGACACAAGAAGATTTTCAAAATTCGCCAGATGCTCTTCGAGGGCAAGGTTTAACTCATTTGGATAATCGTGGAGAAGCCCAGATGGTAGATGTATCTGCCAAAGTATCCACTGTTAGACAAGCTATTGCTGCTGGTAGAGTGCGGATGAAACAAGAAACCTTAGCTGCGATTGAATCGGGAAATGCTCCGAAAGGGGATGTATTGGCAACGGCAAGACTGGCTGGAATTATGGCTGCAAAACAAACGTCTACTTTGATTCCTTTATGTCATCCGTTACCGTTACAAAAAATTGAAGTGCAAATAACGGCTTTATCTGAACTACCGGGTTATGAAATTCAAGCAACTGTCAAAACCAAAGCTGAAACCGGTGTAGAAATGGAAGCTTTAACGGCGGTAACTGTAGCTGCACTCACTTTATACGATATGGCGAAGGCGTTAGAAAAGTCGATTCAAATTGAATCAATACATTTGGTAAGTAAAAGTGGTGGGAAGTCGGGAGATTATATTATGTCTTCTTGAACGGTAACAGGTAAAAGGTAAGATGACTTAATTTCTTAAATCTGATTCCGCGCCTTAAGCTGCAAATAGCGATCGACTAACTTGTCTGTAATTTGATTTGCTGGGGCATCGAGTACTAATACCCCTTTTTGTTTGAGTTGAGCAAATGCTACTTGACGTTGGGATAATAAATCTAAAGCCACTGCACGATTGTAAGCTCCTGTAACCCCTTTTTCTATTGAAGAAGTATGAGCCAAGTCATCAACTTTAGGATCGCGCAATGTAACGCAAAATGGCAAATAACGAGGTGATAATCTAGTAAGTGCGGCTAAAAGTTCATTAGAAGCGGTAGCATCAACTATATCGGTAATCAGCACTACGAGACAGCGCCTTGTTTGTTGCTGTACAACTTTTGTTACTGCACTTAAATAATCCGATTCCATTAAAACTGGTTGAATTGGTGTTAATCTATCGATTAAATGATTTAATTGATTCTGACCGCGTTCTGGGGGAATCCACGTATGTATTGATCGATCAAATACACCAACTCCGACTTTATCTCCTCGATGCAATCCCGCTAATGCTAATGATAAAGCTGCATTCAAACCCCAGTCAAATCGCTGTAAATTTTGCACTCTTGCCGTCATCAAGCGCCCTCTATCAAGCAAAATCATCAAAGTTTGCTCTTGTTCTGGTTCTAACACTCTTACCAATGGTGGCGAATTACCGTATGTTGAGCTTCTCCGAGCGGTAGCTTTCCAATCAATAAACCGTAAATCGTCGCCGGTGCGGTAGTTTCGCAATTCAGCAAATTCGGTACCAATACCCATATTGCGAAGTTTACGTATCGAACCTGACGATTGTAATGTTAAGCGAATAGAAAGCGATCGCAATCCCATCAAATCGGGATAAACTTTAATTTTAAAGCTTTGGGGAATCTTGCGATCGTTCCACGTTAAACCCCAAGCACTAAGTTGTCGCACCTGGATATCTCCCCAAGCAAATTCTCCTCGTTGGGTGGGATGAACTGTATATGTTAATTCTTGGGTACTATTAGCAGGAATAGCAGCGCGGAGTTTGGAGTTAGATACGCCGAATCCACCGGGGTAATAGTCGCAAATTTCAACTATAGCTGGGGATTTTTGTGATTTTACCGTTAGCTGTATGGGGTTATCTCTGCCAATGGAAAGTCTTGGCGGTACTTCACGGGTAATTTCGACGCGATTATTTTGCAATCGCCAATTATCTACAAGCATTAATAACAGTATTGCCGCATCAAATAGTAAAATTACAGTAATACTTGTGGAGATACCGATAAAAATAGTCAGAATAGGGGCAATAATAATCCCTAATATTAATAAAAAATAAGTACGTCTTGAAGGAATCATATCAATTTCCGGTTAAATATTTATCATATCTGTGGAGGTTTAGTAAGAGATAAGAGGTAATGAATTTTTTTTAAACGCAAAGGGGCGCAAAGGTTAACGCAAAGAGGCGCAGAGGTTTTTATCTTGGTACTGGAACTTTATTGAGTATGGAAGCAATTACTGCATCAATTTCCAAACCATCTAACATTGCTTCTGGTTTCAAAATCAAACGATGTCGTAATAGAGGAGGTGCAACTGCTTTTAAATCATCGGGGGTAACGAAATCTCTTCCCGCTAAATACGCCACTGCTTGAGATGTCACAAACCACGCATTAGCAGCACGAGGTGATGCACCTAATGTTAAATCGGGATTTTGACGTGATGTTCTCACTAAGGCTAAAAGGTAATCAATAATTGCTTCGCTTACTTTAACTTGTTTTACCGCTTCTCTTAACTCTATAATTTCTTCTACCCGAGCCACGGGTTTTATACTTGCAATATCCGTGCGTCGCGCTGCAAATCCCGCTTGACGGTTGAGCAACATTTGCTTTTCTGCGGCTTCTGGGGGATAATCCACTACTAATTTAAATAAAAATCTGTCTAACTGTGCTTCTGGTAAAGGATAAGTTCCTTCAAATTCTAAAGGGTTTTGCGTGGCGCACGCCCAAAATAATTCTGGTAAAGGTAAACTTTCACCGTCGAGGGTTACCTGCAATTCTTCCATCCCTTCTAACAAAGCTGCTTGCGTCTTCGGAGGAGTGCGGTTAATCTCGTCTGCTAACAATACCTGGGTAAATATTGGTCCTTTTTTTAAACTAAAACTGCGAGTATTTAAATCAAAAATATTCGTACCCGTAATATCTGAGGGTAATACATCAGGGGTTAATTGAATGCGGCGAAAATCTGCTTGAATTAACTGCGCCATCACTTTCACCAGGAGTGTTTTACCAGTTCCTGGCACTCCTTCCAATATAACGTGTCCACCTGCTAAAAGTGCTACAAGTAGCTGGTTAACTAAGGTAGATTGCCCCACAACTACTTTATTCAGAGCTTCTAGGAGGTTGCTAATTACAGGTTTGGTTTTACTCATTGGCGTGCTTAACTAATTTAGGCGGGAATTTTACAGATACATGGATGCAAGTAGATATCAAGTTATTGAATTTGCTTTCTTTAAATTATCAATTCTAAAACTATTTTTGATTTTTAGATAAATTCTTATCGCTCATTTACCAACTCGATGTTATCCCTTACAAAGTCACTGTGGGGGCATTTTTCACCTTCTCCACTTCTGCATGTACTGTTTGCCATTTTCCCAACCAGCTTAACAGTTGTCGTTCGCTTATGCGATGTTTTCCGCTGTGCATGCTTAATGCTTCGTTAAGTTGGGTTGTAGGAGTTTTGATTTGTTCTATCCAAGCATTAATGACTATTTGCTTATCAAGTAATCTTTGACCTAAAGATAAAGCTTTTTGTAATCGCAATTGTTCTTCTTTACCTATCATTTCAACCACAAAGTCGTTACAATCAGCTTTTTCTAAAACTTCTGCTAAAGCATGAATATATTCTTCACTATTATCCACAACTCGTGTTTTTAAATTAATTGGTTTACCGAAACGGCGATTTTTTGCCCAAATTACTACTAATAGTACAAATCCTACCTGTATCAATGCGGCAGACAAAGGAGTTTGAGCAAGATAACTGAATAAATCTCCTTTACCTTCGGTTTGTCTAACTTTAGCGTCTTTGTAACCGTGAATGTACTCATCTACATATATTATGTTTTTATCTTGTTTAACCAAATCTTCTAGATAACGAAAGTTGCTGACATTATCTTGATAAGCATTCGCCGCCAGAAAAGGAGTCGTAGAATAAGTTATCTTTCCTTTTCCTAATTTTTGTTGCCAAACGACAGCACCAAAACTATCTTGTAATGAAGTTTCCTCATTCTTCTTTAGTTCGTGCCGTCGTCGTGTTTCGATTTGTACATTTCCGAATGCGGATTGCAGCATCGAAGTAAATTTAGTATTTGCCACAGGCTGATAAACACCTAAAATTATTAAATTATTTCCACTTTTTACCCATTCTTCTTTTTGAGAAGATAGCAATAAAGGTTGTAATTTTCCGTTTACTTGTAGAAGGGTAATAGTTGATTTTTCATCTTTAAAATTTTGATTTAAAGCGTTAAAGGGCTTTTGCCAACGTACAATATTAACACCCTGCTGTTGCATGAAAGCATACCAAGCACCGTAGCCAGCAGGAGTGCGATTATAGGTAGAACCAGTATATATTTTGTTGTTATTAGGAGCGGCAATCAAAGTAATTAAAATTATCACCCCTAAAGCTATCAATCCTATCCAAATAGGACGTTTCGATTTTTTCATTCTTAATTATGAAATAGTTAGTAGTTAGTAGTTAGGAATTAGGAGTTAGGAGTTAGGAATTAGGAGTTAGGAATTAGGAGTTAGGAATTAGGAGTTAATAATTCAAAATTCTACCCCCTCTTCCCCACGCTACTTGCTACAAGTCGGCGGCAGTCGCTACAACGGTGCGTGTTCCTCCGTGCACGCCGCGCTGCCTCACCAACGCAGTGGCTCCTCTACCCCCTCTCTAATTACCTTCACTCTTTGGAGTGCTGCCTCGCCCCAATGATCTGCTGATAAGCTTGTTGACATTGTTCGTAATTATCTGAGACGATTTCCGAATTGTCAAAACATAATTGCTCGTGGGTGGTTATGAGTGTTTCGTAAGGTTGCATGGAACTTGCAGATGATTCTAGTAATTGCAGATATTCTCCATCAGTGCGACTGCGTTTGTGGGGGAGAATTCCTCTTTCATGCAAATATTGTAAAGTTGATAGGTAAAGACAGCGACAAGCTTCACTGTAATTACCCTGACGATAAAAATCTTGCGATCGCAAGAGCCATGTACTGCTTGATAATTCAGTTTGGGTTGTTTTTTTATCCCTGGTGCCAACCCGATCGATTTCACGCCACCATGTATAGAAATATGGTCTAAATTCTCGCCACAATTGAAAGGCTATCCAAGCTAAGAATAAACCGAGAGCCACCCAAAATAGTATTTTTAAGATATCTAATACCCGATCGTTAAGAGTCCATTCGGGAGATACATCTGGCAAAATGTATTTAAAAGGAGAGAATATAGATTCCAGCCAATCAAAGAGTCTTTTTTGCTGATATTCCCAGGCTTCTGCTGCTTTTTGCTGAAAAAGGGAAACCTGCCAGTCCCAACTCGTTTTTTGAAACTCGGCTTTAGCCATAAATAGGGGAAAGGAAAAGATGAAGGATAATTTATAAACATTTATACTTCATCTTGGAGCTTTAATACTCAATTCTTTATAGTTCAACAAAATATAATATTGTTTAAGTTTTGTGTAGCAGTTGATTAACCCTATACCCAAACAAATTCCGGCAAAAATCTGCGGCTTACGTTGATTTGTAGTGAGTGATGAGTCGTGAGTTTTCTGCGCTTATAGACGTTTAGTCTTCACGTTAAAGCCTTAGTTAAGGGAAAAACTTCTATCTGGGTGTTGTAGAAGAAGAATAAATTTTAATTAAATAACCAAGCTGCTAACATCTACAGGCATCATAGAAGTTGGTATATAAAGCAGATGTTTTCATATGACTATTTATTTTTACAAAGTTTGGCAGCCCTACGGTTGTTTTTCAAACTTTTCTCCCTACCCAGTTGAAATGAATAATATTTTCTGGCCAACAGTAGAACATTATTACCAAGGGCAAAAGTACCTAGGAAGTCCGGATGAGGGAATTATACCTTTGATTCATGCCGCTTCCACCCCAGAAGATGCTGCTGCTTTAGGGCGATGCTCTACTCGTCGTCTGCGAGGGGATTGGGAGGTAGTAAAAACCCAGATTATGCGAGAAGCGGTACTAAAAAAGTTTCTCACTCACCCCGAGATTAGAGAAATTCTGCTTTCCACTGGCTCGGAATTACTTGTAGAGGATTCGCCAACAGATTATTTCTGGGGTTGCGGTGCCACTAAAACTGGACAAAACCATCTTGGACAAATCTTAATGAGTGTACGCGAAGAACTTCGCATACTATCGATGAAGGCGCTAGCTCAGTAAATATTATCCAAAAAATATTTCATTGACTCAATTTAAACCTCTTCTTGAATAGTAGAAGAGGTTTAAGATGTATTTTGAATAACTAATTATATAAATACTAACTTTTGACAATCGATCGGTTAACCTACTCTATTAATACTGTGTAAAGTAATTGAATTAAACAATTTATGCAACATAGTTTACAAGCAATTTATATACTAGTTTTGTATAATCGTAAAGTTTTATGCAATTAAAACAGTAATTTTGACTATCGCATTGAAAGTAAGGCATTTAAAATATATATCTGTATTTTTCTGCAAATGAATGTATATAGCTTAAATTTTGCTCTATGTATTTTCCGGATATTATTAATTTTTTCATGAATAGAATTGCGTATATTCAATAATTAACTCAAAATTTTATACATTGTTCCCAGATAAATATGGATTATTTGTGTACTATTTTACAAAAATAAAGTCATATGAATAAAATCTTGTGAATGAATGATTCGGCAAGATATCTTAGTTAAAATTATGAGTTGAAATCAGTTATAAACTTGGGTAAAAATTATTCTATTATTACCAAACACAAATATATAAAAGTATATTTATTATGACACCAATGTTGTTTATTTTACTTAATTTATAAGTTTTTTGGTAATTTGTAATGATTTTGCTTTTCAAATAAAGTCATAATAATTTACGTTATGTCGAAATAAATAAAAATTTCGTTACAATAAAATTGTATGCTTTCTTATGCTTCAAACAACCGATTAACAATTACTGAGCACCAAATATTAATTTACCTAATAGATTTTGATATTAGGCATTCAAAAAAAATACAACTAATACTTTTCAATTTACAGAATAAATACCGACCAAATTTTATAAAAAGAATAGTATTAATGTCTTTCAGATCCAAAGTTAATTCATCTAGCTGTACTACTTACATTTATAAATCTTAAAAATCATGGATATCACAAATTTTACCGAAAAGCCAAATCAATATAATTTTTCTAAAAAGCAAGCCAATAAGCAACAACAAGGGATGAAAATTATTCTTTCAGATGAAGAAACACAAATGCCATTGGAGCAAGCTTCTCAATTAACTCTTACTTCCAATCGAGGTAGAGTTGCTATTTTTATTGATGGTTCAAATTTATTTCATACAGCTTTACAACTGGGTATTGAAATTGACTATACTAAATTGCTTTGCTATTTGACTAGAGAAGCAAGATTGTTAAGAGCTTTCTTTTACACTGGAATCGATCGTCACAATGAAAAGCAACAAGGTTTTCTGCTATGGATGCGTCGTAACGGCTATCGTGTAGTTACTAAAGAAATAATTCAACTTCCAGATGGTTCGAGAAAATCAAACCAGCACGTAGAAATTGCCGTAGATATGATGAATTTATCTCCCTATTACGATACAGCAGTTTTAGTAAGTGGAGATGGAGAATTAACTTATGCTGTAAATGCTGTAGCTTATAAAGGTGCTAGAGTTGAAATTGTTAGTCTACGAGGCATGACTAACGAATCCTTGATTGATGTTGCAGATTATTTCATGGATCTAGATGCTATTAAACATTACATTAAAAAGAATAGCGAATCATGTTGTGAAGAAATGTAAAAAATATCCTCATATTTTTTCTTAGTTAACTATCATGATACCTAGTCAGTAGTTTCGATTGATAGCGTATTTACGACGGAATGTCATCTAGTATAATTAACAAGTAAATCAGGGTGTTTGCGGAAAAGAATATATTTTGTGATTGATGCTATATTTTCAGCATTTTCCTTCATTTTTACAGATATAAAGGTGAATTATTAAAAAATTACAGATGCATGAATTGTAATTTTAAAAACCACTATTTTCCTTATTTGAAATATGAACTTTTTGATTATGAAAGTTATATATGAGAAACTTTGTTTATAGCCATAAACTAAAATATTTATTGCGTTCATATAAATATGATCTGCCTTCGGATACTTGTGATATCGCATTTTTAGTTAAAAATCAAAATAGTGATTTTAAACTACAGCTTGAGCCTCAAAACGAGAAAAAAGTATCAGTAAGCTATACAAGATTTTTATCTTGCAACAATTTTGAGATTAATACGAGTGTATGGCAGCATAGCAGCCACTAAAGTTATGTATTTATTATTTTATTAAATAGCAATTATTATTTATTTCCCGAGATTACAGTAACAATTATCACATTATAGATAAATTATAGCTTGGTTAAAAGTTTCTTTTTATACAAAACCTTGAAGTCTGTAAGTATTTAAATATCGTTTAAATATGGTAAATGTGCTGATATAGATTGATTAAATTAGATTTAATAAATGAAAAATATTTTTTGAAAACCGCATTTAGATCCAAGTCTGTATAGCGGAATAGCTAACTTAAATTAATTTGTATAATTGGTATTTTGTTAGTACAAAAGGAATTAAGTGTTAACACGGATTTATCGGTTTTCCGAATTCTATTAACATAGATAATATTAATAAAAAGATAAATCATTATAATGAGGTAGAAAACACCACTGTTATCTAGCACACATTTATTTAACAGTGATAAATTATCATAATTACTGTTTAACCAATTGTATTGCCGTCATTTTTACCGAATATGGAGTATTCTTGATGAAGGAAATTGAATTTGCTATTGTTGTCAGTTACGTGTTACTGACCTGTTATTTTTTCATTAATTGGTTGAGATTTACTTTACGCCATCCAAGTTCATCTCCAGAAGAAAAATTCTTGTCTTTTGTAATGTTTATCATCTCAACTATCTTTTGGCCCATAATAGTTCCCATATCTTGTATAGACATATTTAGAACTAAAAAAATTGAGTTTAGTGTTGTAGTTCCGATTATTGTTGTAGTTTCTGCATTTAGTCTTGCGTTTTACATGGTATAACCGCTTTATTCTAAGCAATAACTGCTACTTGCTCCTTACACCTTTGACTGTGCTTCAGGTGCAAGTAAATTTCTCTAATATTATAGAATTGTATTTCCATCTACTTTTCGTAGTATGCATTATTCTAATGACTAGTTATTAGAATTTTTGAGTTATCAGGTTGTATAAATATAAAAATAAGCGTTTATTTTTTTAATTTTCTTAAACAATTTTTCTACTGCAGTAAAATAATAAACTATTTAAATTCACTTAAATTTTAGTAATACGAACATTTTGTTTGCTGTTTTTCCATAACGGTTAAATGTATATTAACAGACAGATGTTACCTGTAAAATCCAGTACGACTAACTCACTACAGCCAGGAAATAGTTTGCAGATAAATTACCCATAAGTTATACAATGTCCGGTTAATTTTTCAATAACAAAATATTCTTTCAATATAGCTAATGCCAATTGAAAATTAAGGCAAATTATTGGTATTAATTGGTTTTGATAATTGTCACAGCGAACATCAATGGACTTTTAATTGATTTTGCCTGAAATTTTAGATCACCCATATTTTCAGGTACTTTGGTTGTTTGTTTCTTAATGGGTAAATTTGAAGCGATATATGCCATTTTAATGATTGTAGCAATCGTGCTTGTTTGTATTAATTACTTATATCTCAAGCATTGAAATTGCTAAATTTCATCATAGTTAAATTATTATAAAATTATATTTAGTAGTATTTGTAACTTTAAGTATGACAAGCCGTCTTTTGACATTATCATCAAAATCATCTAATTTTATACATTTAGATAGGTAATTTTTTTACTAATTAGTGCTATGAAAGCTCAACACATTTTTGTGGCGGCGGCTACATTAATTTCAGTAGTTGCGATCGGTAAAGGTGCGCTAATGACTGTGGCTGAGATGGGAAGTGGACATGGCGAACATAAACACGGAACAATGGAAGTTCCTGCTGGAGTTGCGATACCAACTGTTGATTTAGTGGTGCATAAAGATACTAAAAAGGGATGGAATGTAGAAGCGAAAGTGACCAACTTTCAATTCGCACCGGACAAAGTTAACACCGCAGCACAACCCGGAGAAGGACACGCTCATCTTTTTATTAATGGTAAAAAAATTACCAGATTATACGGTTCTTGGTATTATCTCGAAACTCTTGAACCCGGTGAAAATAGTGTGAAAGTAACCTTAAATGCCAACAATCACGCTGATTGGACTACTAATGGTAAAGTAATTGAAGATACACAAGTTGTCAAAGTATCGGAAGTCGCAGAAAAAAGTCATCAGGGACATAATTAATACATAATTTCAGTGGATATTGGTTCCACGATGTCCTACATAATTCGCAACTCCTAGGACATTCAGCCAGAATAAAAGCACTATGTAGTCAATCCTAAAATTTGTTCCTAGTTGCGCTTTCTTCACCGAAGCGTAACTACTTATATACGATGGATTTGCATTTGAATAATTTTGGTAAATAAAAAACTCTTTTACAATGTAAAATCTAAAATCCAAAATGGTACTTGAACTTTTCCTAGTCGCAGCCTTGGGATTTCTTGGCAGTTTTGGTCATTGTCTAGGAATGTGTGGTCCTTTGACTGTAGCATTTTCTTTATCTTCGCAAAGTAAAAATACTAATTGGTGGCAACAATCCAAGTTCCACTTTTTGCTTAATTTCGGACGGATGCTTAGTTATAGCTTAGTTGGTGCTGTAATTGGAGCACTGGGTTCGGTATTGCTAGAGAGCGGACAATTAGCGGGTGTTGGTAGCGAATTACGCTCCTTAATAGCTATTGTTACTGGTTTAATGTTGATTTTATTTGGACTTCGACAAATTAATCCCCAACTTTTACCGCGTATTCCATTTTTACACCCGTTATTACAAGGTGGTTTACACAATCGCTTAAATACGGGAATGTCCAAACTTTCATTACAAACCTCATGGTATACACCAGCCCTGTTAGGAATGACTTGGGGTTTAATGCCTTGTGGTTTTCTCTATGCTGCCCAAATTAAAGCTGCTCAAACGGCGAATATGTGGATGGGTGCAGCCACAATGCTAGCTTTCGGCTTGGGAACATTACCGATGATGTTGGGTGTGGGAGTGTCTGCATCTTTAATTAGTAAAGATAAGCGATCGCAATTGTTTCGTTTGGGTGGCTGGGTAACTCTGACAATTGGTGTAATTACCTTGCTACGGACTGGCGATACCATGGTAGACTACACCGGACATGCCGGTTTAATATTGCTGATGTTAGCGCTAATTGCTCGCCCTATAAGCGGTTTATGGGCAGCACTCATGGTTTATCGTCGTGCATTGGGGGTAGGTGCTTTCGTCCTTTCTTTAGCCCATACCGCTCACATGATGGAACATTCATTAGGATGGAAGCCGAATAATTTTTTCTTCTTACCACCAGAATTTCAGTTAGGTATGATTTTTGGTGCAGTGGCTTTAGTATTAATGCTTCCTGCTGCTTTAACTAGTTTTGATTCCCTACAAAAATCTTTAGGTAAACGCTGGCGACAAATTCATTTATTAAGCGTTCCAGCTTTGATATTAAGTACAATTCATGCTGTAATCATTGGTTCTCATTATCTTGGCTCCCTACAATCAAGTTGGACAAATAAATTCGCTACAGTTGGTTTAGGGATTTTTACTCTCGGAATATTGTTACTTAGAACCCGCCTTTTTTGGTCAATATTACGCTTGCAGAGATTTTATGTTTCGCCACGCTGAAGATAGAGGGGGGATGGGGGGATGGGTGGATGGGG